>NZ_JABUMQ010000323.1:0-12981 GCF_013336645.1 Myxococcus sp. CA039A
GGGTGGCGGCGGGCTCCGCGGGCCCCTCGATGCCGTACAGCTCCGACAGGGCGCGGGTGATGGCTGTGTCGGAGGCCACGTGTGCCTCGACGCGCGGCTTGCCGGTGATGGCGCGCACGGCGTCGACAGCTTCCAACGAGACGGGCGCGGGCAGGGCGATGTGGAGGACCTCGCGCTCGCCCTGCTCCAGCGGCACCAGCTCCACGCGCAGGGGCACGGCGCGGTGCTGCCGCGCGATGCGAGCGGGGAGGAGGTCCGCCATGCCGCGCTCGGGAGGCGTCAGGTCCAGGTCCACGGCCTCCACGCCGAGCTGGGCGGCGAGGCCGCGCAGCACATCCGCTTCCGAGCACACGCCCTCACGCACCAGGGCGCGTCCCAGGGGGACATGCGTCTCATGGTGGTGGACCAGTCCAACCCGGAGCTGGGCGCGGTTGAGCACTCCCATCTCCAGGAGGATTTCCCCGAGCGGACGCCTGGCACTGGATTCCATACACAGCAATCTTCACGCGGCAGCGCGCTTCGCGAGGCTCGAGCGCGGGTGCGCTTGCCCGCCCGCCCGGCCTTCAGCCTCGCGAGGGGAACACGCGCGCCCAGCTCTCCGGCTGGAAGCCCACGAGGACGGCGGTGGGCGTGACGAGCACGGGCCGCTTGACGAGCTTCCCGTCGGCGGCGAGCCACGTATGCAGCTCCGCGTCACTCGCCGCGTCGACCTTGGCCTTGCCGAGCGCGCGGTAGCTCAGCCCGCTGGTATTGAGCCACTTCCGGACGGACACACCGCTACGGGGTATCCACTGCGCCAGCTCCGCGACAGTGGGCGGACTGTCGACGATGGGACGCACGCGGTGGGACACGCCCTGGGCTTCCAGCCACTTCAGCGCCTTCTTGCAGGTGGAACAGCCCGAGTAGGAGAGGACGAGGACCTCGTTCGACATGGCGCGCGCTTCTAGCAGCCCGGGCGCGGTTTGCGAGCGGCCATGACGCCGTGCTAGCGCGCCGGGTATGGACACGTCCGCCTCCGAGTGTACGAAGCGCTTCCTCATGATGGTGCTGACCCTGGGGGTGCTCGCCACCGCCTGCTCGTCGACGCCGGAGAAGCCCGGAGTCGTCCCCGAGCCGGATGGCGGCACGTCGGGAGGAGGGGACGGAGGGCCCATCATCGAGGTGCCCGAGGACGGTGGGACGATTGTCACCGGCACCTTGTCCGGGACGCTGACGGAGGCGGGCTCTCCGTATCGCGTGCTCGGCGACGCGCAGGGTGTCGTCACCATCCCCAAGGGGCAGGTCCTCACGGTGCAGCCCGGCGTCATCCTCGACTTCAAGGGGCGCCCCGAGGTGACGGAGGCCGACGTGGAGGCGGGCGCGGCCGACAGCGTGATGAACCACCATGACGGGCGCGTGGAGGTGCGCGTGTACGGCGGCATCCAGGTGCGTGGCACGGCGGACAAGCCCGTGCTGCTCACCTCCACCAACCGCTACGGCTGGTGGGGGATGAACTTCTTCGGTGAGAACTCCGTGGGTGACGGAGACCCCGTCTTCGAGCACATGGTCTTCGAGAAGGTCCGCAAGAATGACTACAACGGCAACCGCGACAAGACGCGCGGCGCGCTGTGGGCCTACTACCCGGGGCCGGTGACGATTCGGCACTCGGTGTTCCGCGACAACATGGCGTCGGCCAAGTGTGGCGCGCTGGACTTGATGTTCACCGTGGGCTCGCGCGTGGAGGACACGCTGTTCGAGGGCAACCGCACGTCGGACATCGACCGCTTCGCGCAAGCAGGCACGTCGTCCATGGCGGGCGGCGGGGCGATGTGCGTGACGCACGGGCGCGACTCCGTGGTGCGAGGCAACACCTTCCGCGACAACGGCCTGGAGGCGTTCCGGGGCGCTGTCACGAGCTCGCTCGAGCCGCGCCCCATCCTCGCGTGGCCCAACTCCCAGAACACCTATGACCTGGGCGGAGGCGGCGTGCTGCACTACTTCCAGCCGAACAATGACCTGGTCGAGGACAACCTCTTCGAAGGCAACTTCGTGACGCAGGGCCCGGCCGCGGCCATCTACCTGGAGGATATGGGCACGCGCGCCCTCACGTTGCGCGGCAATCGCTTCCTGGAGAACCGCTCGGGCGCGGGCGGCGTGGTGGTGTGCAACCGGGGCAGCGGAGCGGTGGAGCTGGTGGTGGCCGCCAACAACGTCTTCACCGGCAACACCGCCAACGGGCGTCCGGCGCCGAATGTGTCGGGGGACTGCACCACGGCGGCGCAATAGCCGCGTGTCCCCTCACGTCACTGGGGAGGCTCTGTCCCGGTGAGTGTCTTCACCACGCGGCGGGCGGCGCGGCCCAGCCTCACGCCCGCGCGGTGGTGGAGCTTGGGCAGGAAGGCGTGGGTGGAGCCGCTCGAGGGCTTCAGGAGCTTGAGCTCGCCCCGGCGCAGCTCGCGCGAGGCCAGGTGCTCGGGCAGCCACCCGTAGCCCAGGCCTTCCAGAATCGCCGCCTTCTTCGCCGCGAAGTCGTTGAGGTGCACCGTGGAGCGCATCTCCAGGGAGACGGTGCTGAGCTGGAGCCGGGGGTCGGAGCCGCGCACGGTGAGCAGCAGGTGCTCCGACAGCTCCTCTTCCTGGAGCGTCCCGCGCCTGCGCCGTGCCAGCGGATGGGAGCGGTGGGCCACCAGCAGCGCCTTCAGCTCCGGCAGCGCGTAGCTGCGCAGGCCTGGTAGCGAGGGCGGAAGCACGGACACCATGAGGTCCGCCTCGTCCCTCACGAAGGCCGCTTCCACTCCGGCCAGGAACTCCGACGACACATGGAAGCGCGTGCCGGCGCCCTCGGCTCGCAGCGCCTTCACCACGCGCAACAGGGGCTCGGCCGGGAAGACGCCGTCGAAGACGATGCGCAGCGTGGGCTCCCAGCCCGCGCGAATCTCCGCGCACGTCGCCTCCAGCTCCCGCTCCGCCGCGAGCAGCTTGCGACAGTGCTCCAGCACGCGCTCTCCCGCGGGCGTCAGCCGCGTCCGATAGCCGCGCCTGTCGAGCAGCTCCAGCTCCGTCTGTCCCTCCAGCGTGCGCAGGGTGTAGAGCACCGCCGTGTGCCCCTTTCCCAGCGCCTGCGCCGCGGCGGCGAACGTGCCGTGTCGGGCGAGGGCGTCCAGCGCACGGGCCTGCTCCAAGGTGACGTTCATCGCCCGCATTGTGCACGCCCCTGACAGTCAGCGCTGACCCACCGTCACAACTGCAACTGTGACGCAGTGCGGCTTACTTGTGTGATGGGTGCTGTTCTAGAGTCAACGCTCCACTCGACGGAGGGGTTTATGACGGGAAGGCTGAGTTGGGCCCTGGCAGCGGCGGTCGCATTGGGTTCCGCGGGCGCGAGCGCTCAGGAAGTCGCGACGTACAGCGCGCCGACGGGACTGGAAGTCACGGTCGGCCTCGGGTTTCAGGCGGGAGCGGGTTACGTCTACAAGAACGGTGCACGGTTGGACCGCACCGTGGGTGATGTGAAGTTGAGCGACGCCGCGAACGGCGCAGTGCCCTTCCTGGTGGAGGTGGGCTACCGCGTGACGCCGAACTGGTTCGTCGGCGCGTACGGCAGCTACTCGTACATCCTCACCAAGGAGAATCCGTACTCCTGCTTCGAGGGTTGGGAGTGCGCGGCCTCGCAGCTGCGCTTCGGTCCTCAGGTGCAGTATCACTTCTCGCCCACGGCCTCGTTCGACCCCTTCGTCGGCGTTGGCTTCGGCATGGTGCTCCTGAACAACGAGAACTCCGGCCCCACGCAGGTTCAGGTGGGACCTGGGGCGCCCGTCACGGCGAACCTGAAGCTGAAGAGCCAGACGCGTGGTCCCGAGTTCGTGAACGTCACCGTCGGCGGCAAGTGGCGCCTGGGGCACTCGCTGTCCTTCGGCCCCTATCTCACCGGCACCTACGCGCGTTACACGACGCGCTCGGGTGACACCACGCTGGCGCTGCCCGCGCCGCTGCCCACCACGACGACGCCGCTGGGCCCCGCCGAGGACGGTCCGTACGGTCTCATCATGCTGGGCATCCGAGGCAGCTGGAACATCTGAACCGTTGAGCTGTTGAACCGGGGGTCTGCTTCGGGCTGACCCCTGGTGTGACGCGGAGTGCCCAACGCTCCGCGTCGCCCCTTCCGCGAGGAAGAGGGCGGTCCTTCCGAGATGATTCAGGCCCGGCAGACGCGTCAGAGTACGGGCGGAGTCGTTCATCTCGATAGGAGTCGCCCATGATTCGGAAGTGGTGGAGTGGCGCGTGTGGTGTCGCGAGCGCGGTGGCCATCCTGGGAGCACTGCCCGCGAGTGCCCAAGCCCTGACGCCGCCTGACTGGCAACGACAGCTGGGAAGTACCGCGGACGAGCTGGCGCTGGCCGTCACCTCCGTGGGCGACGCCGTCTACATGGCGGGCCACACCGGCGGACAGCTCGGCTCCGAGGTGTCGTCGGGCGGTCAGGACCTCTTCGTTTCGAAGCACGGCGTGGACGGCACGCTTCGCTGGGTGCGGCAGTTGGGCACGGCGATGAATGACCGGGCGATTTCGGTGACGGCGGACCTGGCGGGCAACGTCTACGTCGCGGGCTACACGTGGGGCAGCTTCCTTCCGTACGTCAACGCGGGTGGCACGGACTTCTTCGTGCTGAAGCTCGACGCGAAGGGCGCGCTGGAGTGGGTGCAGCAGTTCGGCACGGAGACGGACGACTTCGCCACCGGCATCGCCGTCACGCGCCGCGCGGGACAGGACGGCCTCTTCGTCGCGGGCTATTCGCTGGGGCGCATCGACGGGACTCCCACGCCGGGCAACTACGACGTGGTGGTGGCCAAGTTCGACACGGGTGGCAACCCGTACTGGATGCGGCAGTTTGGCTCGGCGCGGAGCGACATTGCCCTGGGCGTGGCGGTGAGCCCGCGCGAGGACATCTACGTCGCGGGTTACACGCTGGGCAGCCTCGACGGTGTCACGGCGACGGGAAACACGGTGGACCTGTTCCTGGCGAAGTATGACGTGCTCGGGAAGGCGCAGTGGGTACGTCAGCTGGGCTCGGCGAGTGACGAGTACGGCACGGGGGTCGCCGTGGATGAAGACGGCGCGGCCTATGTGTCTGGCTACACCTTCGGTGCGCTCGACGGGAACGTCCGAGTGGGCACGTACGACGCGGTGCTGGTGAAGTATGACGAGGCGGGCACGCGGCAGTGGACGCGGCAGCCTGGTACGACGACCACGGACTATGGGCAAGGCGTCGCGGTGGGTGTGGATGGCACCGTGCACCTGGTGGGGCACACGTCGGGCGCGCTGGATGGCAACGTGTCACTGGGTGGCAGTGACGTGTTCCTGTCCACGTACGACAAAGCGGGCAACCCTCTTGGCACGCGTCAGGTGGGCTCCAGCACGTCGGACCGCGGGCAGGCCGTGGCCGTCGGCGACGACGGGGCCGCGTACGCGGTGGGCTACACCTGGGGCGCTCTGCCCGGGAGCGCCAGGGCGGGTGGCTACGACGCCATCCTCTTTCGCTTCTGAGTAAGGCCGAGCTGGCGCACTCTCGCCGGGGCGGGCGTCGCGACGCAGGTTCGCGGCACCTGCTTGCTTCGATGCGGAGGACCTTGGAGCTCTCATGATGGGCGAGTGTCGCGGCACCTGCTTGCTTCGATGCGGAGGACCTTCGAGCCCTCAAGATGGGCGGGTGTCGCGAAGCAGGTTCGCGGCACCTGCGTGCTTCGATGCGGAGGACCTTCGAGCTCTCATGATGGGCGGGTGTCGCGAAGCAGGTGCGCGGCACCTGCTTGCTTCGATGCGGAGGACCTTCGAGACGTCATGGTGAGCGGGTGTCGCGACGCAGGTTCGCGGCGCCCGTTCGCTTCGCGGGAATGCGCTTTCACTCAGTCACTCGGGGCGAGGCGCGGGCACCGGCACCGGCGGGTGTCGAGGCGGTGGCCTTTCGAGCGCTCGCTGGGGACGGATGTCGGGCGGCAGGCGTCGACCCCCGCTCACGCCGAGGCGATGTACCTTTCAATCACGCGGAAGGGCGGACGAAGGAGCGGGGTGATGGAGTTCGATTCAAGCGCGCGGACGGGACGCTACAAACGGGCTGCCGCCGAGGCGGCGGTGGACCGGTTCTTCCTACCGGGGATGCGCGTGGGCCTGGGCACCGGGAGCACCGCGGCCTTCGCGGTGCGACGGCTGGCGACGCTGCGCGGACAGGGACACCTGCTCGATGTTCTCGGCGTCCCCACGTCACGCGCCACGCAGGCGCTGGCGTTGGAACTGGGAATCCCCCTCACCACGCTGGAGGAGCACCCCGAGTTGGACGTCACCATCGACGGCGCCGACGAGGTGGCGCCAGACCTGTCCGTCATCAAGGGGGGAGGCGGCGCGCTGCTGCGCGAGAAGATCGTCGCCCAGGCCAGTCGCCGCGTCGTCATCGTCGCGGACGTGGCGAAGCTGTCACCGAAGCTCGGCACCCACTGGCCCGTGCCGGTGGAAGTGCTGTCGTTCGGTTGGCGCTCGCAGCTGCGCTTCCTCGAGTCCCTTGGCGCTCGCGTGACACCGCGCAAGGGCGCCAACGATGCGCCTTTCGTCACGGACCAGGGCAACCTCGTCCTCGACTGCGCCTTCGGTCCCCTCGATGCACCTTCGACACTGGCCGAACGTCTGGGCGCGCGTGCGGGAATCGTCGGCCATGGCCTGTTCCTCGGCATCGCCACGGACCTGATGGTGGCGGGCCCCGGGGGCGTCGAACACCGCGTGCGCCCCACCTGAGTCGGCCCCTGGCATGCGGGGCCCGTGCGAGGGTGCCCATCCGCCCGCATGACGTGCTGGCGGTCGTGTGTCGCGTGGGTGGGCGAGTGTCGCGTGGGTCACGAGCGCTCCACCATTGGGGGCTCTCGCACGTGGGTCGCGCGACGTGGACGTAGGCGACTGTCGGGCGCGTTCGGCGGTGATTCTCGCGGACTTGGAAGAGCGTGGAGCGCGGCCCTCACATGGTGCGTCAAAAAGTGCGAAGGCCACGACAGCGCGCGCGGTTACACTCGGCTGCGTTCCAGCGCTTCAGAGGGGGTTTCCGGGGGCTGCTGGCTCAGAGGGTGCCTTTCGTATGCGAATCATCCGTTACTGCCTCCCCGCGGCACTGCTGTTGGTGACCGCCTCCTGCTCAGGCGACACATCTGGCGGAGACCCTCCCGAGGTGTCGGAGGCGTCCCCCGCGCGAGTGCGTCGCATCACCCGCGCCGAATACGACAACAGCGTCTACGGCATCGTGAAGAACCCCACGCTGGTGCCCATGGCGCAGCTCTTCGCGCCCGAGGACGCCATCCTCGGCTACACCACGCATGATCGCCTCCAGGTGACGCCGCTGCTCGCGGACCAGCTGGACTTCGCGGCGGAGCGGAACTGGGGTCCTGTCGCGGCCAACAACCTGGCCAGCGAGTACGCCTGCGCCGAGGGACAGAACGAAGAGGACTGCGCACGCTCCTTCATCCGCGCGCTGGGCGCTCGCGCCTTCCGTCGGCCGGTGACGGCCGAGGACGAGAAGGACCTGCTCGAGTTGTGGAAGGCGGTGCGCAAGGACACGGACCCGAAGAAGGCGGCCGAGTACGTCATCCAGGCGGTGCTCACGTCGGCGTCGTTCCTCTACCGCACGGAGCTGGGCGAGCCCGGTGGACCGGCGAACAGGGTGGTGTGGCTGACGCAGCAGGAGATCGCCACGGCGCTGGCGTTCGCCGTGACGGGTGCGCCTCCTGACGCGGAGCTGACCACCGCCGCCAGCGAGGGGAAGCTCAAGACGGCCGATGCGCGCGAGGCCCAGGCACGTCGCCTGCTGCAGACGGAAGCGTCCAAGAGGTACCTCCAGCGCTTCGTCATGGAGTGGCTCGGGCTGACCGGCCTGGAGAGCGTCAACAAGAACAACCAGGTGTTCCCGGACTTCAGCCAGATCTTCAAGCTCTCCGCGAGCGCGGAGACGACGACCTTCATCGACCACGTCCTCACCAACGAGGGTGGCTCCGTGAAGGAGCTGCTGGGCGCGAACTACACCTTCGCGAACGGCCTGATGTCGCTGTTCTACGGCACGTCGCAGACGTCAGATGGACGCATCGGCCGGGTTCCTCTGCCGGAAAACCGGGTGGGCATCCTCACGCATGCGAGCGTGCTGACGACGTACGCGCTGTTCGATTCCAGCTCGCCCATCCGTCGCGGCAAGTTCGTCCTCACGCGCCTTCTGTGCCGTGAAATTCCGCCGCCCCCGCCGTCCGTCATCATCATCCCGCCCGCCGTCAATCCGGACAGCACCACCCGCGCCCGCTTCGCCGCCCATACCGACAACCCCACCTGCGCGGGCTGCCATCGCCAGCTGGACCCCATCGGCTTCGGCATGGAGGACTACGACGGTCTGGGCAAGTACCGCACGACGGAGAACGGCCTGGACGTCGATGCCAGCGGCTCCGTCGAGCACGCCAACGGCAAGTTCACCTTCACGGGCGGCGCCGAACTCGCGCGCTGGCTCGCCAGCAGCGAGGACGTGGCCGACTGCGTGCCGCTGCAGCTCTTCCGCTACGTCATGGGGCGGGATGAGGACACCGTCGATGGGCCGATGCTCACCGACATGCGCTCGCGCTTCCGCGCGGACCCGAAGCTGAAGCTGGGCGATGCCCTCGTCGGCCTCGTCCGCTCACCGTATTTCGTCCACCGGCGCACCACTTCCCCCGAGTAGCCACCATGCTCCGCGAACTCTCACGACGCTCCCTGATCAAGACCCTGGCGGGCTCGGCGGCGGCGCTGCCCCTGGCCAACCTGCTCGGCACCACGGACGCGTATGCCCAGGGCACCACGCCCCCCATGCGCTTCATCGCCATCTTCACCTCCCACGGGTGCCTGCCGGAGTACTGGAGTCCGAAGGGCGGCGAGCTGGACTTCAACCTCGACTTCCCCAACTCCATGCTGGCTCCACTCCAGCGCCACCGCTCCAAGCTGCTGGTGCTGGATGGCCTGGACTACCAGGTGCTCTACGAGCACGGCCTGACGGGCCACGAGGGCGGTCCCGTCACGTTCCTCACCGGCAGCAAGGTCAACACCGCCAGCGGTGACGACCTTCCGGAGAACGCCTCGTTGGACCAGGTCCTCGCGGCGCAGATTGGCGGCGCCACGCGGTTCCGCTCCCTCCAGCTCAACGCGTGGGAGCAGTTCGGCGGCCAGCACGTCTACAACAGCATCAGCTTCACGCCGAACGGCGGCCGCGTGCCCTTCGAGAGAGACCCCGCGGGCGTCTACCAGCGCCTGTTCGGCGCCGCGCCGTCGCCGACCTCGGACCCGGGGGAGAACGCGCGCACGCTCGCGCGTCGCAAGAGCCTGCTGGACTACCTGGTCAAGGACGCCACCCGGCTGCGCAACCGGCTGGCGGGCGCGGAGCGGCAGAAGCTGGAGACGCATCTGGAGTCGCTGCGCGACATCGAGCGCCGGCTGGGCTCGCTGAGCACGGCGCCCGCGCCCTCGCAGGAGCCCGTGCCGGCGGAGGCCGCGTGCAGTGGTGGTGCGGCGCCTCCGGCGTTCGACCTGGGGCAGCTCGGCAACCTGGAGAACATGCCGACGCTGACCAAGCTCCACATGGACCTCATCGTCCGGGCCTTCGCGTGTGACTTGACGCGCGTGGTGACGATGACGATTCCGGGCCCGTCGATGCCGTGGCTCGGCATCCACGAGGACACGCACAACGACCTGGCGCACCGCCTGGACGTGACGGACGAGCCCTTGCGCTCGCAGATTCGCGGGAAGATGGTGCAGGTGCAGCGCTGGTACGCCGAGCAGGTGGCGTACCTCATGGACGGCCTGGCCTCCGTGCAGGAGGGCAGCGGCACCGCGCTGGACAACACCCTCATCCTCTGGGGCAACGAGCTGGGGGATGCGTCCGGCCACATGAACGTGCGCGTGCCCACGGTGCTCGCGGGCGGCGCGGCCGGGAAGTTCCGCATGGGCCGCTTCCTGCGGCTGCGTCCGGAGGGCTCCGACCCGCTGAGCGGCTGGAGTGGCCCAGGCACGCCGATGCCGGATGCGGTGGCCCACAACAAGCTGCTGGTGTCCATCGCCCAGGCCTTCGGGGTGAACGTGAACACCTTCGGCCATCCGGACTTCAAGGGCCCCCTGTCGGGCCTCACCTGAGTCCGGTGCCTCGCGGCGGGGCCGGACGTCCCGCCGCGAGCCTCCCTTCGGGCCTGGAAGACGGGCTCGAAGGGCAGGCGTATCTCCGCCGTCGCGTCAGGGGGACCGGGACTTCGGTGCCGTGTCCCCTCCGCGCCACCGGCGCAGCAGCTCGGAGGCGCTGCCGCCTCGCTCCAGCCGGGCCTCCGTCACCGTCCCCGCCGCATCCACCCGCACCACGAAGGTGAGCGTGGGCTCGCCGTGCAGGTGGTAGCGCAGGTCGGCGACGCGCACCTCTCGCCCCGACTCCACCTGCGTCACCGTCACCACGGGGAAGCGCGCCCACGCCAGGGCCTCGCGCACGGTGGGCACCTCGCGCAAATCTCCGGGCAGCACGTCCAAGGGAGCCGTCACCCTGCGGGCCTCTCGGGGCTCGCCCAGGAGCGTCACGTCTCCGGCGGCCAGGACGTCGCCAGGAAGGCGCGCCACGTACCGCCACGTGCTGAAGGAGAAGGGCGCCGGGAAGACGCGCACGGACTCGGCCCCGGGATGGGCGCCGTCCACCCGCCGCGTCAGCACGCTCCAGGACACGACGCGTGCTCCCACGTAGGCCATGGAGCAGGCGAGCCCCAGGAGCAGCGCGCGCCGCCACACCGCGCGCCGTCGCCACGCCACCACCGCCCCCGCCACCAACGGCAGCGTCACCCACGGGTCCACCACCACCGTCCAGTCCAGGCTCAGCCGCGCATCCGAGAAGGGCAGCAGCACCCGCGTGCCCCAGCCTGTCCACAGGTCCGGCAGCAGGTGCGCGAAGAGCACGGAGATGAGGCTGGTGAGGAACACCGGGGGCAGCCGGGTGTCGCGGCGGAACACCGCCCAGGCGACGAGCGTGGCGGCCAGGGCGACGACGGGCGCGAAGAAGAGCGAGTGGGACAGGCCCCGGTGCGCATGCAGCGCCACCGTCACCGCGTCGCCCCTCGCCAGCAGGGTGTCCAGGTCCGGCAGCTCGGCGGCCAGCACGCTCGCCAGCAACACCGCGCGGTCCGTGGATGAAGAGCGCTCCGGAGAGTCGGGGCGTACGTCGGGCCGGCGCAGCGCGCCGACAGCCAGTCCCAAGAGTCCGTGCGTGAGGTTGTCCATGGCGCCCGTGGCTCTAGCGCCTTCCTCCCACGGGGGCCAGCGGCGGGACGCAAGACAACGCCTTGCGCCCCGTCGCCAGTCAGACGACTGCTTCAGCCAGTGGGCCTACGACTACCCGCCCAGAGCGCCGTTGATGAGCGGCGCGACAATGCCCATGCCCGGGTCCTCGGCGTTGTAGCCGTTGGCGGGCTCGTAGATGCGCACGCGCTGGTTGTTGTTCACGAAGCGCGTGAGGAACGTGTCCATGCCCACGAACTCGCTGCGGCACGTCCACGACTGCCACGGCGCTTCAATGTACTCGTACCACTTCTTCTTCTCCATCCGCTGGCAGGCGTGCGCGCCGATGAAGGTGATGATGGTGCTGCAGTGGCTGGAGTTGATGGCCCGCTCGTGCGGGATGAAGTAGCTGAAGTTGTTGTACTTGTTCAGCTCCGTCACCAGCGCGGCCTCGTCCGTCTTCCAGTAGGCGTGCACGGACTCCTTGTCGTTCGGCGTGTGGAAGCGCTCATAGGAGAAGCGCGAGTAGTTGTAGTCACGCGTGTAGCCCGTGTACGCGAGCTGGTCGTTCGGGAACTCCGTGGCCACCATGCGGTTGATGGTGCCGAAGTCGCTCTGGCTGAACGACGCGGGCAGCAGGCCGAACACGGAGTTCAGGTTCCACGACTCACGAATCTTGTCGTGCAGGGCGCGCGACTTGAAGTTGGCGTTGGGCGCCAGGAAGATGGGGCCGGAGTCGTTGAGCAGGTAGCCCTGCGCCGGGTTGATGATGCGACGCGCGAAGTAGTAGCCCGCCGACGTCGCCGTGCCGCCCGCGCTGTAGCCCGTCATCAGGAACTTCTGCACGTTGGGGAACTGCGTCTTCGCGTAGTTCGCCACCGCCAGCGTGTTGGTGTAGCCGCTGTGGTGCCAGGTGAGCGGCGGGTTGGCGCCCGTCTGGTCCACGTACGTCTTCACGTTGTTGCCGATGTGCACGTCGCCGGTGCAGTACGGCACGTAGACGATGTTCCAGCCGTTCGTCACCAGGTTCGTCTTGCTGCGCAGCGGCAGGCCCGGGTCGGCGCCGTTGACGAGCGGCGAGACGTACTTCGCGGTGAACTGGGTGATGTAGTCGTCGGCGATGCCGTTGGGGTTCGCCGCGCCCAGGAGGCCCGCACGGCCGCTACAGGTGTCGTAGTCCCAGCACGCGCCGCCACCTTCGAGCAGCATCAGCAGGTTGGGCGAGTTCGTCTTGTGGATGAAGAACTTGAACTGGGAGCCATTGCCACACTTCGTCCCAGGCAGCTCCACCTTCTGCCAGTTGTAGTTGTTGCCGCCATCCACCAGCACGCTGACGATGGATGAGACGATGACTTCCGAGCGGGCGGCGCTGGGGACCATCAGCGCAGCGACAGCGAGGCACGCCACGAGTACGCGCTTCATGCAGGCTCCTCCGGGTTTGGGGGGAAACCGGTTCTATAGCCCACGTTGACCCGAGAGTCAGTCCTGAATGTGTTGTTTCATGTTTCGAGCATCACGGTGGATTGTGATGCATTGCGGCATGACAAGGGTTGGTTGCCATGTGCGCGAGGCACGCGGTATTCGGACGTCATGTCCGATAATGCTGGGTCGAAGCGTCTGGGCTGGCTGGCGGGGCTCGGGGGCGTGGCGCTGGTGGCCGCGCTCGTGTTCGCCCTGAGCGGAGAGGCGCCGCCCCCGGTGCCCGAGCCAGAGAC
>NZ_JABUMQ010000324.1:0-12918 GCF_013336645.1 Myxococcus sp. CA039A
CTCAGGGGCCGAGTCCCGGGGCGCGGGCGGGCACGCCCCCCTCGGGGCGACAGGTGGGCGACGACAAGGAAGTGGGCGCGGGCGCGCATCGCGCTATGGTCCATGGGTACCGGGACTGTCGCCCCGAGGAGCCATGAACTTCGTCTTCATCTCTCCGCACTTCCCGTCCCACTTCTTCCACTTCGTCACCGCGCTGCGCGAGCGGGGCGTCACGGTGCTGGGCATCGGCGACGCGGCCTATGAGTCCCTGCGCCCCGAGCTGCGCGACTCCCTGCGCGAGTACTACTTCGTCTCCAGCCTGCACGACGAAGACTCCCTCACGCGCGCGGCCGGCTACCTCACGTGGCGCCATGGCCGGCTGGAGCGCATCGATTCGCTCAACGAGTCCTGGCTGGAGGTCGAAGCCCGCCTGCGCGAGGACTTCCATGTCCCGGGCCTCCAGCCGGCGGACATCCACCGCATGCGCTCGAAGTCAGGCATGGCGCAGGTCTTCCATCAGGCGGGCGTGCCCCACCCGGACCTCATCCGCGTGCGCGACGCCGCGCAGGTGAAGGAGTTCGCCAGCCGCGTGGGCTACCCGCTGGTGCTCAAGCCCGACGTGGGCGTGGGCGCGGCCAACACCTTCAAGGTCTCCAGCGACGCGGACGTGGACGCCGCCCTGGCGCACCCGCTGCCCACCACGTACGTGGGGCAGCCCTTCGTGCGCGGCACCATCGTCACGTACGACGGCATCGTCGACCGGCACGGCGTCATCGTCTTCACCCTCAGCCACGAGTACAGCGACGGAGGCATGGAGACGGTGGTGGAGCGGCGGGACATCTCCTTCTGGAGCCACCTGGAGATTCCCCCCGCGCTGGACGTGCTCGGCCGGCAGGTGGTGGCCGCCTTCGGTCTGCGCGAGCGCTGGTTCCACCTGGAGTTCTTCCGGCTGCCGGATGGCCGCTTCGTCGTGCTGGAGGCCAACCTGCGGCCTCCCGGCGGCTTCATCCCCGACATGATGAACTACACGTGCGACATCGACGTGTACCGGCTCTGGGCGCGGGTGATGACGGGGGACCCGGTGGCGGACTTCCGCTACACCCCGCGCTACCACGTGTGTCACAGCGCGCGCCGTCACGGCCGTCGCTACAAACACACGCATGAAGAGGTGGTGAAGCGGCTCGGGTCCGCGTTCATCCTCCACCGCGAGCTGCCGCCCATCTACCACAGCCTGTTGGGCGAGGAGATGTACCTCACGCGCCACACGGACCTGGACGCGATGCGGGACGCGGTGCGCTTCATCCAGGCCACGGCCTAGCGCCGCTGCGTCAGCGCTCCGTCCACGTGAGCAGGTAGGTGGTGTGGCTTTCCTCCACGGACAGCGTCGTCACCTTCGGGGACTCGCCGCCGCCCACGCGAATCATGTGCTCGAACAGCGACTCCGAGTAGCCGGGACAGTCGAGCACGGAGTTCATCCGCATCTCGTACGTGGTGGGGCCTTTCTCCACGAGCTCCACCTCCGTGTAGTTGTCCGTGCCTCGCAGGGTCTGCGGCATCCGCTGCACCAGCCGTTTCGGGCCCAACAGCCGCATGACGCCGTACACGGCGCGCCCGATGAGGGTGCGGCCGTAGCCATCCACGTGCGCGGCGGCCAGGTGGCGGAAGGACTCCTCCAGGGGCATGCCGGGCCAGGTCTCCTGGGCGATGACGCGCAGGCACTGCGCCCACATGACCACGGGGTAGGCCGGCAGCAGGGGCTGGTCCACGTCGACGCCCACCTGGCGCAGTCGCGCCTTGAGGCGGGGGGAGATGCGGCCCTGGAGGCCGTGTTGGAGGAGGCCCTCGACGACTTGGACGTAGACCAGCCGGTGTTCGAGCGGGACGTGCTTGCCTGACTTCACGCCGTGCGCCTCACGTCAGCAGCCAGCGCATCGCGGTGGGCAGTCTGCGCTGCCAGTCCTTCTCGTGGTGCTCGCCCCCGGGCTCCAGCACGAGCGACACCTCATGGTCGGCGTAGCCCAGGCCCTTGAGGTGTTCGTAGAAGGCGCGCGTGGCCTCGCCGTAGTTGAGCGGGAGGCCGTCCGCGTCAATGAACTCCTGGGCGCCCGCGTCCAGGTAGATGCGCGTCCAGCGGCGGGGGTGGGCGCCCCACTCGGAGAAGAGGCGGCCGTCGCTCCACATGACGGTGGGGGACAGCGCGCCGATGCGGCCGAACACCTGCGGGTAGCGGCAGCCCAGGTACAGCGAGATGAGGCCGCCCAGGGAGGAGCCCATGGCCCCGGTCCACTCGGCGCCTTCGCGCGTGCGGTAGTTCAGGTCGACCAGCGGCTTGAGGTGCTCCACCAGGAAGCGGCCGTAGGCTTCGCCGCGCGCCTTCACCTTGCCGCTCGAGTCGTCCCAGGGCGAGTACTCCTGCAGCCGCCCGGTGCCCGAGTCCACCGCGACGATGATCCACGGCTCCAGGTGGCCTTCGCCCACGCCCTGTTCAAGCGCGAGGTTGGCGCACCAGGTGTCGAAGAGGGCGGACTCTGGATGCGCGAAGACGTTCTGCCCGTCGTGCATGTAGAGCACGGGGAAGCGATGCCAGGGCATCGAGTCATAGGCATCCGGCGTGTAGATGCGCACGGTGCGGGAGAAGCCCTCCTGAGGGGAGGGGAAGTCTCGGACGATGTGGACGTGGCCCATGAATGCGAGGCGCAGCATACATGGATGTCCCCCCATTGCTCCGCCCCTGGCCGGCCGGTGGTCATGGACCCCACACCTCACGGGAGGCCGTGGGCTGCTCGCACCTGGAGCAAGGAGGCTGGCCCCGGGGCTGCACGGGACGTCGGGAAACATGAGGCCGTCGGCCCCCCCTGTCATACTGACAAGGCAGCGGGCCGCCCCCTCCGGAGTCCCCCTCGATGGAACTGAACCGACTGCACCTCTCCGCGTTGTTGATGTCGACCGAGGCCGACGTGCGTCGCGCGAGGGCCGCCTTGGATGGGAGTGAAGAGGCGCGCTTGCGTTATGCCGCCGCTCAGGCGCTCGCGGTGGCGGCGAAGTCCGTCACGGAGGAGCTGCTGCTGGCGGCGCCTCCCGATGTCCGGGTGTGACGCCGTTGCGTCTGGCCCGTGGACGGCCGGTCCGGGGCTCGGACGGCGTCGGGGTGAGGCGCTCCTGTAGGGAACGGTGGTCTCTGGCGTGCAGTGCCGGCGCCGCGTGCCTCGGTTCCTCGGGATGTTGCTCCATGGGTTGTTGGGTGGGTGGTTGCTCGGCGCGTCGCCGGTGCTCGCCGCGCCGTACGAGGTGGAGCCCGAAGTCGACGGTGAGCTGGAGCTGCTCGCGCTGCTGGAGGACGGGACGCTCTCCGCGGAGACGTGGTCCGCGCTGGTGGCGCTGCGGCGAGCGGGCGTGGAGCCCGAGCAGGCGACCCGGGCGGCGCTCTATGCGCTGCCCGGGCTGACCTATGCGGAGGTCGATGAGCGATTGAGGGAGCGCGGGGCCTCGATGCCCGAAGTCCTCACGGACGAGGAGCGACGTCGACTCGCGCCCTTCCTGGTGAATCGAGTGCCAGGGGAACTGTCGGGGGACGCGAGGCTGCTGACAGCCTTCGCCCTGTCGGACTCGGTGCTTCCTCCGGTGGCCTTGCAGGTCCGGGCCGGTGGGCTCGCGGGACTTCGCGTGGGCGTGCTCGCGACGTGGGCACGTCGGAGGTTGGGGACACTTCGACGAGACGCGCGCACGCGGAGCCTCGTGGTGGACGCGCCCGGCTCGGCGGTGTTGCTGCCCAAGTTTCACGCGCAATGGACGGGCACGAGTGCTTCCGTGCTGGTGGGCACCTATCGGCTGGGGTTCGGACAGCGCCTCACGCTGGACACGACGGCGCTTCCTTCACCGGAGGGCTTCCTCGCGGACGATGGCGTGCGGCCTCCCGGCGCGCTGGAGCGGGAGTGTCTGTTGTCGAGCGCCGCGTGTGCCGAGGCCGAACGCGAGGCGGACGTCACCCCCGACTTCCGCTGGGACGAGGGCTTCCGTGGCGTGGCGGGCACCGTGCGCGGCGCGGTG
This sequence comes from Myxococcus sp. CA039A, assembly GCF_013336645.1. NCBI lineage: Bacteria > Pseudomonadati > Myxococcota > Myxococcia > Myxococcales > Myxococcaceae > Myxococcus > Myxococcus sp. CA039A. The sequence goes on from NZ_JABUMQ010000324.1 coordinate 4,027, forward strand.
GGTCGTGGCCTGGACCTGTCGCTCACGGGCTTCGGCTCCTACCAAAGCCGTTCACTCCAGCGGTCCGCTGTGTTGGACCGGGCGACATGTGAGTCGTCGCGAATGGGCGCGTCGGGCTGCGAGGCGCCAGAGGTCCTCGTCCCCTTGTCGCGCGCTCGGCTGGAGCCGCTTCGGGCGCGCACGCTGCCCGGTGTCTTCAGCGAGTGGGCCGGTGGTGGCAACGCGACGCTCGCCCTGTCGCCGCGAGCGCAAGTGGGAGTGACGGGCTGGGCCGCGAGGCCCGTGTGGCCGGTGAAGGGCGCCACGCTCGACTTCCAACCGCACGCACGCTACCCGATGGGTGGCGGCTTCGGCGCGGTGGGACTCGATGCCGCCTGGGGGCTGGGAGCGGTGGACCTCTTCTTCGAGGGCTCGCGCAGCTTCGACTCGGCGCCGGGCGGTGGTGGGAGCTGGGCGGCCCTTCAGCGCACGGTGCTCTCCGGCACGGGTCAGGAGCTGGAGCTGGCACTGCGCTACTACGGACGTGGATTCGCCAATCCCTACAGCGGTGCCACCTCGGGACCGGACCTGCTGGAAGGACAGCGGGTTCGCAACGAGCTGGGTGCACGGCTGCGCTATCTGTATCGCGATGCGGCGACGTGGCGGTTTCGCGGCCAGGTGGATGGTTGGACGCTGCCCGCCGATGGCGCGGTGAAGGGCACGGCGGGATTGACGCAGGTCAGAGCCTCCGCACGCGTGGACTGGCTGGCGTGGACGTGGCTGCGACCGTCCCTGCAATTGGAGGTGCGTGAGGCGGGCTTGGGTCAGGCCCTCGCATGCTCCGACACGGAAGACAGCGCGGAGCCGGAGGAGGTGCCCGCGTGTTCCCGAGGGAGCCGGTGGGGCGTTACCGCGCGAGTCCGTTCAGAGCTCTCGGAGTCCGTCAGCGTCGCGGCGCAGTCCGGTTACACACGCGTGGTCGAGCCGGGGACCTCGAAGGCCCGAAACGATGGCCGTGCCCTCGTCGAGCTGAAGCTGCGTCCCGTGGAGTCCTTGCGACTGGGGGCCCGAATCCAGTGGAAGGACGAAGACCTCTCCGAGCGCACCCGGCTTCGACAGGAGGTCCGCGCGACGGTGGACCTGGGGTGGACGCTCCTGTCCGCGACGACGGTGCGTGGCCGGTATGTCTGGGTGGTGGATTTGAAGGACGTGCGAGCGGCGAGGACGCCGCCGGACGCGCCGAGACACCTGTTCCAACTGGAAGTGGAGACGCGCTTCTGACGCGTGTCCTGGAGACGCAGTGAGCCGAGAAGGGAAGGCATCGATATGAGGGGTTGGGGATGGAGGCTGGGGTGGATGTGCTTGTTGGGCGTGGGCGCGTGTGGCGCGCCGTTGGAAGAAGGGACGGAGGCCGCCTGCTCGGGCGTGTTGCCCGGGGACCTCGTCATCACCGAGTACCTGAATGACCCCGAGGGGACCGATACGGGGCGGGAGTACGTGGAGCTCCACAATTCCCTCAAGGTGCCCGTGAGCCTGGAGTCGATGACGCTGTACGCGGCTCGCTCGGACGGCTCGCAGGAGAAGGGGTTCTTCTTCGGGGGCCCGCTGGCGGTGGCGCCCGGTGACTACCTGGTGCTGGGAGATGTCCGCGAGGGACCCGTGCCCGCGCACGTGGACCAGTCCTATGGCGAAGAGCTGGGCGCGCTGGGTAACACGTCGGGGAGGCTGGGTGTTCGATGTGGCGAGCGGGTGATTGACGAGGTTTCGCTCTCGGCGCCGGCGAAGAGCGGCGTGGCCCGTGGCTATGACGGACGGCTCGTGCCGGACTCCGCTGGCAATGATGACCCGGCGCGCTGGTGTGACGGCTCGGGCTCGGACGTGGCAGGGGTGTCCCAGGGAAGCCCCGGCACCGCGAATCCCCCCTGTGCGCCAGCGGAAGGCGCATCCGAGGAGAACGGGAGCACGGAGACCTGCCTCTCCCTGGGCTCTCAGGTTCCTCGCGAGGTGAAGCGTCCTCGCGCGGGTGAGCTGGTCATCACGGAGCTGATGGTGAATCCACTCGGGGACGACACGGTGGGCGAGTGGGTGGAGGTCCTGGCCACGGCTCCCGTGGACCTCAATGGCTTGACGTTGGGCACCGACACCACGAGCACGAAGGTGCAGGGCGCGAACTGTCTGTCACTTCCCTCTGGAGGGTACGCGGTGCTGGCCCGACGCTCCGAGGCCGTACTCAACGGAGGACTGCCCGCGCCCGTGGCCACGTTCGGTGTGGACCTGCGCAACACGGGAGGTGTCGTGCAGGTGCGGGCCGGTGAGGTGCTCGTCGATGCCGTCGCATATGGCGCGGCGGAAGACGGTGTCGCGATTCAGGTGTCCGCGGGGATGACGAATGCGTCCAGCAATGACTCAGCGGATGTGTGGTGTCGTGCCTCGGAGGCGTATGGCTCGCGCGGCAACCTGGGCACCCCGGGGCGCGCGAACCGGGCCTGCGTGTCGGGCGGGGGCGGGGTGGATTCCGGTGCACCGGATGGTGGCGCTCCCGATGGAGGGCGCGACCCGAGTGGTGGCTCCGACGCGGGCTCCACGGGTGGAGGAACCCGAGACGGGGGACAGGACGGCGGTCTCCGAGACGCCGGTGTTCCGGACGCGGGGAGCCCCGCGCGCACGTGTATCGACCGGGTGACGGGCACCCCGCGCCCGGTCCGGTTACCGGAGGTGGGCTCGCTCGTGCTCACGGAGTTCATGGCGGACCCGAGCGCGGTGGCGGACAGCGCGGGGGAGTGGGTGGAGGTCCTCGCGCTGCGCGAGGTGGACCTCAATGGCGTCACGCTGATGAATGAGGGAGGCATGAGTGTGGTGCTCGACGCGACGCTCTGTCTGTCGTTGAAGGCCGGCGCCCGAGGGGTGCTCGCGCGCGGCGCGGACACTGCGCTCAATGGTGGACTTCCCTCGGTGCTCGCCACGTTCTCCTTCAATCTGTCCAATGCCTCGGGCAGCCACTCGCTCCGCCTGGCACTGGGGAGCCGGGTGCTGGATGTCATCACCTGGACGAGCGCCGCGACGCCGGGGGTGTCGCTGCAGGTCAGCCCGGCGAGCAGCGACCCTCAGCGCAATGACGTGCCGGGGAGCTTCTGTCTCGCGCCCTCGTCGGCGCGCTATGGCCTGGGAGACCGGGGAACGCCGGGCCTGGAGAACCGCGCATGCGTGCCCTGAGCGCCGCGCTCGCCCTGCTGGGGCTGCTCGTGGCCTGTGGGGGTGACGCGGGGACGCGGTGTGGACCCGACACGGGCCGGGTGGTGGAGGTCATCGACGGTGACACCGTCTTGCTCGAAGGTGGTGAGCGCATCCGCTACCTGCTCGCGGACACACCGGAGAGCACGGCGGGAAGACACGACTGCTTCGGGCAGGAGGCCCTGGCCTTCAACCGGAGCCTCGTCGAAGGACGGCGGGTGACGCTCGTCGACGCGGAGGCGTGTGAGGACCGCTTCGGCCGACGGCTCGCCTACGTCACCGTCGATGGACATGACGTGAGCGCGCTGCTGGTGGAGCGGGGCTTCGCGTGCGTGCTCCATGTCCCGCCCGCCGGCGACTCCCGACGGGTCGAGTTCGAGGCGCTGGAGTTCCAGGCGCGAAGGGCCCGCCGGGGCCTGTGGGGCGCCTGCTCGCCGGTGCCGTGCTCGCGATGAGTCACTGGGACACGGAGCGCCCACGTGCCCGCCTCCCGAGCGGGGGGTCACCCATGCGGCCCGAGAAGACAGGAGCCTGGAAGCTTCGGGCTCCCTATTCCAATCCTGACGGCCATGCCTACGCGCCAATCATCCAGGTCGAGCCACTCCAGCGAGTGGCCGACGAAGGGCGGGCCAGCGGAAGCGCGCACCCGGGGGGGCATGCGCTGTCCGACTGGAACCTGCCCGGCCTGGCTTCACCCCCACCTGGACGACGCCTGGACCCAGACGGGCGGGGCGCTCGCATGAACCCCTGCCCCGCGCCCATCGGTCCGCTGTCGGACCTCCTGTCCTCCCGTCGGGAGGACATCGCGCGGAGGTGGGAGGAACGCGCGGGGGCGTCGCGCGGCGAGGGGCTGCTGCGGCTTCCGACCCAGACGACGGGCTCGCTGGAGTGGGTGGACTCGGTGGTGGACCTCCTGCGGCTCTTCGGTGTCTCGGCCGAGCACGAGGTCCAGCTCCCCACCGACGGACAGGGCGCCGAGCGCTACCGGGCGGGAGCGAACATCGCCGCGGTGGTGCGCGAGTACGGCCTGCTGCGCGACGTGCTCGTCGAGGTGCTGGAGGAGTCGGGGTGGCCGCCGGACTTCAAGGGCCTGCGCGCGCTCAACCGAGCCATCGACGCGAGCATCGCCGACGCGGTGACACGGCACGCCGCGGCACATGAGCAGACGCTGCGGCTCACGGAAGCGAAGCTGCATGACATCCTGGACCACGCACCGCCCGCCATCTATGCGAAGGACGCCACGGGCCGGTATCTCTTCGTCAACCGTGCCTTCGAGCGCGGGAGCGGCCTGATCAGCGAGAAGGTAGTGGGCCACACGGACGACGAGTTGTTCACTCCGGAGGCGGCGGCCGAGTTCTCCTCCAATGACCGGCGGGTCCTCGAGTCGGGTCAGCCCCTGGAGTCCGACGAACACGTGCGGTTGAGGGACGGCTGGCACATCTACCAGTCGCTCAAGTTCCCCCTGCTCGGTGTCGGGGGGCAGGCGCATGCGGTGTGTGGCATCTCCACGGACGTCACCGAGGTCCGGCGCATCCAGCGCGAGCGGGACGAGGCCCGCGAGCGCCTGCGCCGGGTCATCACCGAGCTGCCCGTCGTGCTGTGGGCCACGGACCCGGTGGGCAACATCACCCTCTTCGAGGGCGCGGGCCTGCGCGCCATGGGCGTGCGGACGGAAGATGTCGTGGGCCGGAACACCTCCGAGGTGTACGCGAGCCGACCGGAGCTGCTGGACGCCGCGCGGCGCGCCCAGGAAGGGGAGACGTTCTCCCTGGAGCTGGAGGTGGGCGGTGCCTGGTTCATGGCCTTCATCTCCCCGGAGCTGGGGCCGGATGGACGGGTGATGAGCGTGTCGGGCGTGTCCCTGGACATCACCGAGCGCCGCCGCGCCGAGGAGGTGCTGCGCCAGTCGGAGACGCGCTACCGGCTGGCCACGCTGGCCACGCGTGACGTCATCTACGACTGGAACCTGTCCACCGGGCACATCCAGTGGAGCGAGCTGGCCAACCGGCAGTTCCGCCTGCCCCCGGAGATGCCGGGGTTGGACATCGAGGGGTGGACGCGGTCCATCCATCCGGAAGACCGGGAGCGCGTTGGCCGGGACATGCAGCGCATCATCGACATGGGCCTGGACCACTGGCGCGACGAGTACCGCTTCCGCCGGGGAGACGGCTCGTGGGCCATCATCGAGGACCGGGGGCAGGTGGTCCGCGACGCGGCGGGACGGGCCCTGCGCATGGTGGGCGCCATGCACGACGTCACCGAGCGGCGGGTCGCGGATGAGGAGGCCCGGCGTCGCGCGGAGTTCGAGCAGCTGCTCATCGGCATCGTCAGCCACGATTTGCGCAACCCCCTCTCCGCCATCACCATGGCGTCCACCACGCTGCTGCGACGCGAAAGCCTGGATGAGCGGCAGCGCAAGGTCATCGACCGCATCCTCTCCAGCGCCGAGCGCGCCACGCGCATGCTTCGCGACGTGCTGGACTTCACCCAGGCGCGGCTGGGCGGCGGCATCCCCATGCAGCCCCGGCCGCAGGACCTGCACGAGCTGACGCGGCAGGTGCTGGATGAGGTGCGGCTGGCCCACCCCGAGCGGGTCCTGGAGCTGGAGTCCCGCGGTGACGGCGCGGGAGCGTGGGACCCGGACCGGTTGGCGCAGGTCATCACCAACCTGGTGAACAACGCCCTCGCCTACAGCCCCAGCCACTGCCCGGTGCTGGTGCGCACGCATGGCACGCGCGACGCGCTGATGCTCAGCGTGCACAACATGGGGACGCCCATCCCCCCGGAGCTGCTGCCGCGCCTGTTCGAGCCCATGAAGCGCGCCGAGCGCCTGGAGTCCCAGGACGGACGCGGTGGCCTGGGGCTGGGCCTCTTCATCGTCAAGCACATCGTGGATGCGCACGGCGGCCGGCTGCGTGTGCGCTCCTCGCAGCAGGGCGGCACCCTCTTCATGGTGCGGCTGCCACGCGCGCCCACTCCCCAGACACCCATGAATCCAGGGCCTTGAGGGCCTGCCCTCCGGTTGTTGCCCGCGAGGTGTCCTGCAGCGACCGGGCAGGCATCGGCCACTTGCTCCGGGAGGCGCACCCGGCTAGCACGGGGGCCTCAGTATTACTTCCCTCGGAGGGGTGAATGAAGAAGGTCTTCATCGGGCTCGGTATCGGTTGTGGCGTCCTCATCCTTGGCGTCATCGCCGCCGTCGTCGTGGGTGGCGTGTGGGTCGCGAAGAAGGCGGGCGGTAGCATCGAGGCCGTCCAGAAGATGCAGGTGCAGCAAAAGGAGATGGCGGAGCTGAACAAGAGCCACCCCTTCGAGGCGCCCGCCGAGGGTGACGTGCTGTCGCTACAGGAGGAGCGCCTGCTGACCTACCTCTCCGTGCGCGAGTCGGCGCTGCCCGTCTTCAAGACCTACGAGGAGAAGTCCAAGGCGTTCCAGGAGGAGCACGACACCAAGAACGCGGACGCGAACCCGTCCTTCAACGCCGCGATGGAGGCCGCCAACCTGGCGATGGGGATGATGGCGGACGTGCGCACCGCGTACATCGCCAGCCTGAAGAAGAACGGGATGTCGCCCAACGAGTTCCAGACCATCACCAGCACCGTCTACGCGTCGATGGTGGCGGAGGGCTCGGAGGCGGTCCAGAAGATGAGCGCCAAGGCCGTGGAGGCCATGCAGAAGCAGCTCAAGATGGTGGACGGCAAGCTGGAGAACGCGAAGCTGTCCGCCGAGGAGCGCGCGGAGCTCGAGGAGTCCCGCACCGGGCTCCAGGAGCAGATTGAAGCCCTGTCGGACGCCGCGAACGGCACCGGCGCCGAGGGCCTGTCCGACGCGGCGAAGCAGGCCGCCGCCGCCAACATGGCGCTGCTCAAGAAGCACGAGGAGCGCGTCAAGGTCATGGCCAACGCGGCCTTCGACGGCTTCGTGCTCGGCGGCGCCACCGACGAGCTGAGCGGCGCGGGCGCCGGCGCCGACGGGGAACTCCAGGACTAGCGTCGCGCTGGGGTCTCCGGCTCCGGCCCCTCCCCTTCGGAGGAGGCCGGAGCGGGGTGCCCCAGGGTGTCGCGACGCCGGGCGCGGACGCTCGCGATGACGGAGGCGCCCACCAGCGTGGCGATGATGGCCACCGAGGGCAGCGGCGGGATGTGGAGCCAGGGTTCCACCACCATCTTCAGGCCCGCGAAGCCCAGCACTCCCGCAAGGCCGTAGTGCAGGTAGCGCAGCTGGCCCAGCGTGCCCGCCAGCACCAGGTACAGCGCCCGCAGCCCCAGAATCGCGAAGGCGTTGGAGCTGTAGAGGATGAAGGTGTCCTGGGTCACCGAGAAGGCGGCCGGCACCGAGTCCACCGCGAAGAGGATGTCCGTCAGCTCCAGGCCCAGGAGCGCCAGCAGGAGCGGCGTGGCCACGCGGTGGCCGTCCTCGCGCCGGACGATGAACTTCTTGTCATGGACCTGCTGCGTCACTGGCAGGTGCTTGGCCAGCCAGCGCACCGCCCGGTTGTCCTTCTGCTTCGCCGGGTCCTCGCGCGCCACGCGCAGCGCGGTGACGAGCAGGATGGCGCCGAAGACGTAGGACACCCAGCTCCAGCGCGCCAGCGCGGCGGCCCCCACGAAGATGAAGAAGGCGCGGAAGACGAGCGCCCCGAAGATGCCGAAGAAGAGCACCTGGTGCTGCGCGCGCAGGGGGACCGACAGGCTCTGGAAGATGACGAGGAAGACGAAGGCGTTGTCCAGGCTGAGGCTCTTCTCGATGAGCCAGGCCGCCACGTACTCCTGGGCCGCGTGCCCCCCGAGCACCGCCCACACCAGCCCGCCGAAGCTCAAGCCCGCCGCAATCCATACCCCGCTCCAAATCCAGGCGGCCCGGCGTGACTCTCCGTGATGCCCCCGGTGCGACAACAGGTCCACCGCGAGCAGCGTCAGCACCGCCGCCCAGAAGACCCCCCAGAGCCATGTGGGAATCGCATGCATGTTCGTCGTCTGAACCTATGCATCCTCCCTGCGGGCGGAGGAGGTTCCCGCACGCGCCGCGTCAGGAATGGGGTGGGCCAGACACCCCTGGGCAAGGGGGATGTGGGCTGACGAACCCATACGGGCAGGCAGGGGGCTTTTCGCTCTCTTTGCGAGCATCCCTTCACGGGATGTGTCAGTTTCCGCGCGGGGCAGCCCGTGAGGGGAGGCCCAAGACGGTCGCGTGGGGGAGGGGCGCGACGAGCCATGGAATCTGGAGGAGTCGTACCGATGAACAAGGTCATCTTCGCCTGCGTGCGCAACGCTGGCCGCTCGCAAATGGCGGCGGCGTTCTTCAACGTGCTGGCGGACCCGGAGAAGGCGCGGGCCATCTCCGCGGGGACACAGCCTGGCGAGCGCGTGCATCCGGAGGTCCTGGAGGCGATGCGTGACGCGGGTCTGGATTTGAAGGACGCGCGGCCCCAGCAGCTCACGGAGGAGCTGGCCCGGGACGCCCACTGGCTCATCACCCTGGGCTGTGGCGAGGCGTGTCCGCATGTGAAGGGGCTCCAGCGCGAGGACTGGCCGCTGGACGACCCGCAGGGCAAGTCGGAGGTGCTGGTGCACCGCATTCGCGACGAGGTGGCCGCGCGCGTCGCGGGCCTGCTGGAGCGCGAGGGCTGGATGCGCGCCGGCTGAGCCGCCGGCCAGCCAGTGGGGCCGGGGAGCCGGCTGG
>NZ_JABUMQ010000325.1:0-12876 GCF_013336645.1 Myxococcus sp. CA039A
GCGCGGTGGTGGGGCGGGGCCGTGCCCTGCCCGCGCTGCCCGCCGGTTTCACGCTCTACGAAGTCGACGACACGCTGATGGCGTTGGGGGCCCTGGGCCGCCACCACCGTCAGCGCTTCCGCATTCCCATCTGCGCGGTGGGCGGCTCCAACGGGAAGACGACCACCAAGGAGATGGTGGGCGCCATCCTCGCCACGCGGGGCCCGGCGCTGAAGACGGAAGGCAACTTCAACAACGAGGTGGGCGTCCCCCTGACGCTGTTCCGGCTGGAGCCCCAGCACGTGGCGGCGGTCATCGAGGTGGGGATGAACCGGCCCGGCGAAATCCAGCGGCTCACCCGCGTGGTGCGGCCGGACGCGGGCGTCATCACCGTCGTCCAGCCCGAGCACCTGGAGGGGCTGGGCAGCCTTCAGGGCGTGGCGGACGCGGAAGGGGAGATGTTCCAGGAGATGGGGCACGGGACGACGATTGTCGTCAACGCCGATGACCCGCTCATCCCCGCGCAAGCCGAGCGCAGTGAAGCGAACCGGCTGACCTTCGGCCGCGCGGAAGACGCGGATGTGAGGCTGGTGTCGGTGGAGACGAAGGGCCGCGACGGCATGGTGGCCACGGTGCGCCACCTGGGCCGCGAGTGGCCGGTGCGGCTGGGCTTCATCGGTCCGCACAACGCGCAGAACGCGACGGCGGCCTTCGCGGTGGCGCTGGCGCTGGGCTACACGGCGGAGGAGTGCGTGAAGGGGCTGGAGGCGGCGAAGCCGTACGCGCGGCGCCTCAACGTGGTGGACGGGTTGGGGGGCGTGACGGTGATTGACGACTGCTACAACGCCAACCCCGCCTCCATGGACGCGGCGCTGGAGACGCTGGGCACGCTGGTGACGCCCGGGGGCCGCGCGGTGGCGGTGCTGGGCGACATGCTGGAATTGGGCCCGGGCGAGCTGGAAGAGCACGCGCGGCTGGGCGGGCAGGTCGCGAGCAAGGCGGCGCTGGTGGCCTTCTTCGGCCCGCGCTCCGCGGAAGGGTTCAAGCACGCGGGGCTGGGTGGGTCCGCGGCGCATTTCACGGAGGTGGAGCCCCTGGTGGCGTGGTTGACGCCGAGGCTGCGCCCCCACGACGTGGTGCTGGTGAAGGCGAGCCGCGGAATGCGGCTGGAGCGGGTGGTGGCCGCATTGACGGGCACGACCGCGTCCTCCGGAGGAAACCACTAGTGCTGTATCTGCTCTACGAGCTCATCCAGAACACGGAAGCGGGGCGGGTTCTCAACTTCCTGCGCTACCCCACCTTCCGCATCATCGCCGCCGGGGTCTTCGCGCTCGTGCTGGGCATGTTGATTGGGCCGCGCCTCATCGCGAGGCTGCGCCTGAAGCAGCACGGACAGAGCAACGTCCGCGAGGACACGCCGGACTCGCATCAGAAGAAGAAGGGCACGCCCACCATGGGTGGCGCGCTCATCCTCATCTGCATCGCCGCGGGCACGCTGCTGTTCGCGGACCTGAAGAGCCGCGCCGTCTGGGTGGTGCTGCTCCTGACGTTCGGCTACGGCTTCATCGGCTTCCTGGACGACTGGCTCAAGCTGTCCAAGCGCAACTCCAAGGGCCTGGCGGGGCGCAAGAAGATGGTGCTGCAGACCGTCTTCTTCCTCATCGCCGTCTTCGGCCTGCTGACGACGTGGACGCAGCCGGACGGCTCGTTCGGCCCCACGCTGCTCATCAACACGCGGCTGACGCTGCCCTTCATTCCGTCCCACTGGTTCAACCTGGACCTGGGCTGGTTCTACGTCGTCTTCGCCTGGATTGTCATCGTGGGCACGTCCAACGCGGTGAACCTCACCGACGGCCTGGATGGGCTCGCGATTGTCCCCACCATCGTCTCCGCGATTACCTTCGCGGTGCTCTGCTACGTGGCGGGCACCACGCTGAGCATCGCGGACTCGGTGACGGTGGGCGGCACGACGAAGCTGGTGGCCACGCCGCTGTGGCAATACCTGGGCATCCTCCAGGTGCCGGGCGGGGCGGAGCTGGCCGTGTTCTGCGCGGCCATCGTCGGCGCGGGCATCTCCTTTCTCTGGTTCAACACGTATCCGGCCTCCGTGTTCATGGGGGACATCGGCTCGCTGGCGCTGGGTGGCGCCCTGGGCGGGCTGGCGGTGCTGTCCAAGAACGAGGTCGTCTCCGCCATCATCCACGGCATCTTCTTCGCGGAGGCGCTGAGCGTGATGATTCAGGTGGCCTCCTTCAAGATGACCGGCAAGCGCGTGTTCAAGATGGCGCCGGTGCACCACCACTTCGAGCTCAAGGGCCTGGCCGAGCCGAAGATCATCGTCCGTTTCTGGATCGTCTCCATCCTCTGTGGTGGCGTGGCGCTCCTGTCGCTCAAGCTGCGCTGATTCTCCCGAGGGGTGGAACATCCATGACGTTCGCGCTGTCCGGGCAGAAGGTGCTGGTGTACGGGCTGGCGAAGAGCGGCGTGGCGGCGCTGCGCTTGTTGTGCCAGCGGGGCGCGCGCGTGACGGCGCTGGACGCCCGGAGCGAGGACGCGCTGGGTGACGTGGCTCGCGAGGTGAAGTCGCTGGGCGCCACGCTCGTCACCGACCCCGCGACGCCGGGCCTCTTGGAGTCGCAGTCGCTGGTGGTGGTGAGCCCGGGCGTGCCGCTGGCGCTGCCGGAGCTGCGCGCCGCCGCCGCCGCGGGCGTTCCCATCTGGGGCGAGGTGGAGCTGGCGTGGCGCTTCCTGGAGTCGGTGCCGCTGTTCGGCATCACCGGCACCAACGGGAAGAGCACCACCACGGCGCTCACCGGAGAGCTGTTCGTCCAGGGAAAGAAGCGCACGTTCGTCGGTGGCAACCTGGGCCGCCCCTTCAGCGAGGCCGCGCTGTCCCCTGGAGACTGGGACGCGCTGGTGGTGGAGCTGTCCAGCTTCCAGCTCGAGGGCATCCAGACGCTGCGCCCGCGCGGCGCCGCCATCCTCAACCTCACGGCGGACCACATCGACCGGTACGCGGACCATGGGGCGTACGGCGAGGCCAAGGCCCGCATCTTCCACCACCAGCGAGAGGGCGACTTCGCGGTGGTGAACGCGGACGACGCGGACGTGCTCGCGCTGGCGTGCCAGGCGCGGGTACCCGTGTACGGCTTCAGCGTCACGGGCAAGCCGGTGGCGGACGCACCGACGCTGGCGGGGCTCGCGGTGGCGGAGGCGGGCGGCTTCCGGCTGGATTTCCAGGGGGAGAAGTACCGGCTCTCCAACCGCGCGCTCAGAGGCGCCCACAACGCGCAGAACGCGATGGCGGCCACGCTGCTGGCGCGGCTGGGCGGCGTCCCGGCCGAGGCGGTGCAGGCGGGACTGGACAGCTACCCGGGCCTGCCGCACCGGCTGGAGAGCGTACGGGTGTTGGACGGGGTGGAGTGGGTGAACGATTCGAAGGCCACGAACGTGGACTCCGTGCTGGTGGCGCTGCGCGCGTTCCAGGGCGGGCTGTGGCTGATTGCCGGTGGCAAGGGCAAGGGCGCGCCGTACGCGCCCATGGTGGAAGAGGGGCGGGGCAAGGTGAAGGGCGTGCTGACCATCGGCGCGGACTCGGACCTGCTCGCCCGGGCGTACGAGGGGCAGGCGGCGGTGCATGCGTGCGGCACGCTGGCGGCGGCGGTAGCGAAGGCGCGTGAGCTGTCGAAGTCAGGTGACACGGTGCTGCTGTCGCCCGCGTGTGCGTCGTACGATCAGTTCAAGAACTTCGAGGACCGGGGCGACAGTTTCAAGCGCCTGGTCGGAGCGCTGTGACGGCATGAAGACCTCTCCTCCGTCGAATGCTCCCGTGCGGTTCGACCCCATCCTCCTGTGCGCCGTGCTGGGCCTGGTGACGATGGGACTGGTGATGGTGTACTCGGCGAGCGCGGTGCTGGCGCAGGACAAGCTCGGCGACAGCCTCTACTTCTTCAAGCGGCAGGTCACCGCGGCGGCCCTGGGCCTGGTGGTGATGGCCGTGGCGATGAAGCTGGGCTGGCGCAAGCTGGCGCGCTGGGCGTATCCGCTGCTGCTGGCGGCCATTGTCCTGCTGGTGCTGGTGGCCATTCCCGGCATTGGCTCCACGGCGGGCGGCGCGCGGCGCTGGATTCGGCTGCCGGGCTTCAGCCTCCAGCCGGCCGAGGTCGCCAAGTTCGCCTGGGTCGTCTACCTGTCCTACTCGCTGGCGAAGAAGCGCGAGAAGGTGGCGACGTTCTCCGTGGGCTTCCTCCCGCACCTGGCGCTCTGCGGCATCCTGGTGATGCTTTGCATGCTCCAGCCCGACTTTGGCAGCAGTGTGCTGCTGGTGTTCATGTTGTTCGTGCTGCTGTTCGCCGCTGGCGCGAAGCTGAGCTACCTGGTCGGCTCCGTGTTGCTCGCGCTGCCGCTGGCGTACGTGGCGATTGCCTCCAGCCCGTATCGCATGAAGCGCATCCTGGCCTTCCTGGACCCGTGGGCGCACCGGCATGACGTGGGCTACCAGGTCGCCGAGTCGCTCATGTCCATCGGCTCCGGCGGCGTGGTGGGCCTGGGCCTGGGCGACGGCCGGCAGAAGCTCTTCTTCCTGCCGGAAGCGCACACCGACTTCATCTTCTCCATCCTCGGCGAGGAGACGGGGTTGATTGGCGTGGGCGTGCTCGTCTCGCTCTACGCCATCGTCCTGTGGCGCGGCGTGCGCGCGAGCCTCGCGGCCGGAGAGACCTTCGGCACGTACCTGGGGTTGGGCTTCACCTCCATCATCGCGTTCCAGGCCACGGTGAACATGTGCGTGGCCATGGGGTTGTTGCCGACCAAGGGCCTGACGCTGCCGTTCGTGTCGTACGGAGGCACGTCGCTGGTGGTGCTGATGGGCGCGGCGGGGGTGCTGCTGTCGCTGAGCGCCAGCGCGCAGGGAGCGCCTCGGAGCGCGCGGGCGGGTTCGGACTTGAGGGAGGTGGCGGCGTGAAGGTGCTCATCGCGGGGGGCGGCACCGGGGGCCATCTCTTCCCGGGCATTGCCCTGGCGGAAGAGGTGGTGACGCGTCACCACGCCAACGAGGTCGTCTTCGTGGGGACGGAGCGGGGCCTGGAGGCGCGCGTGGTTCCGCGCGAGGGTTATCCGCTGGAGCTGGTGAAGGTGCAGGGCCTGAAGGGCAAGGGCTTCTTCTCCCTGCTCAAGGCGCTCTTCGCGCTGCCCCTGGCCTTCATCGAGTCGTTCCGCATCCTCGCCCGGCAGAAGCCGGACGTGGTGGTGGGCGTGGGCGGCTACGCGAGCGGGCCCGTCGTCCTGGCCGCGTGGTTGATGGGCATCCCCACCGCCATCCAGGAGCAGAACGCGCTGCCGGGCCTCACCAACAAGCTGTTGGGCAAGGTGGTGCGGGTGGTCTTCATCGCCTTCGATGAAGCGCGGCGCTTCTTCCCGGAGAAGAAGGTGCAGCTCATCGGCAACCCCATCCGCCGCAAGCTGATGGACAACTACCTGCGCAGCCACGTGGCGCACGAGAACTTCTCGGTGCTCGTCTTCGGCGGCAGCCTGGGCGCGCGGGGCATCAACCAGCGGATGTTGGAGGCGCTCGACTCGCTGGGCGACTTGAAGGAAGGCCTGCGCTTCGTGCACCAGACGGGGAAGAACGACCTGGAGATGGTGCGCAAGGGCTACACGGACAAGGGCTTCCACGCGGACGTGGTGGAGTTCATCGACGACATGTCGAGCGCGTACGCGATGGCGGACCTGGTCATCTGTCGCGCGGGCGCCACCACGCTGGCGGAGCTGACCGTGTGCAAGAAGGCGAGCATCCTGATTCCCTTCCCGCACGCGACGGATGACCACCAGACGGTGAATGCGCGGGCGCTGGTGGACGCGGGCGCGGCGCTGATGTTCCAGGAGTCGGAGCTGACGGGCGCGAAGCTGGCGGAGACGCTGCGGACGTTGAAGTCGCAGCCCGAGCGGCTCAAGGGCATGGAGAAGAAGGCGGCCCTGTTGGGCCGTCCCGAGGCGGCGAAGGAGCTGGCCGACGTGTGTGTGGACCTGATGGTGCAGACCTGGGGCCCCACCGGCCGCGAGCGTCCCACCCCCGAGGCGAAGACGGCACCCAGGAGCAAGTCGTGACGAAGAACAAGCCCCCCAGCCTCTTCAAGACGCGGCACGCCGCGCAGGTGCACTTCGTGGGCATCGGCGGCATCGGCATGAGCGGCATCGCCGAGGTGCTCATCAACCTGGGCTACCGGGTGTCCGGCTCCGACCTGAAGGAGAGCGACATCACCCGGCGCCTGACGCGCATGGGCGCCACCATCTTCGAGGGGCACAAGGCGCAGAACCTCGTGCAGGCGGACGTGGTGGTGATTTCGTCCGCGGTGCGCAAGGACAACCCGGAGGTCGTCACCGCGCGCCAGCGGAAGATTCCCGTCATCCCCCGCGCGGAGATGCTCGCGGAGTTGATGCGGCTGAAGTACGCCGTCGCCGTCGCGGGCAGCCACGGCAAGACGACGACGACGTCCATGGTGGCCACCGTGCTGAGCGCGGCGGGCCTGGACCCGACGGCGGTGGTGGGCGGCAAGGTGAACGTGCTCGACTCCAACGCCAAGCTGGGCAAGAGCGAGCTGATGGTGGTGGAGGCGGACGAAAGCGACGGCAGCTTCCTCAAGCTGCACCCGTCCATCTCCATCGTCACCAACATCGACCCGGAGCACATGGACCACTACGGCTCGCTGGAGGTGCTCCAGACGGCCTTCGTGGAGTTCTGCAACCGGGTGCCCTTCTACGGCCTCAACGTGTTGTGCCTGGACAACCCCAACGTCCAGGCGCTCCTGCCGCGCATCGAGAAGCGCTTCGTCACCTACGGCAGCTCGCACATGGCGGACTACCGCCTGGAGAGCATTGCCCTGGACGGCTTCACCACCACGTTCCATGCGTTCCGCCGCGAGGAGGACCTGGGTGAGTTCCGCGTGCGCATGGTGGGCGCGCACAACGCCTTCAACGCGCTGGCCGTCATCGCCGTGGCGGAGGAGATGGACATCCCCCTGGAGACGGTGCGCACCGCGCTGGCCGAGTTCGGCGGCGTGCAGCGACGCTTCACCGTGAAGGGCGAGGCGAAGGGCATCACCGTGGTGGATGACTACGGTCACCACCCGACGGAGGTGCTGGCCACGCTGGCGGGCGCTCGGCGCGCCTTCGGTCGCCGCGTGGTGGTGGCCTTCCAGCCGCACCGCTACACGCGCACGCATGACTTGATGAAGGAGTTCACCACGGCGTTCAACGACGCGGACGTGCTCTTCGTCACCAACGTCTACGCGGCCGGCGAGGAGCCGATTCCGGGCGCCACCGGTGACGCCCTGGCGGACGCCATCCGCGCGCACGGCCACCGCGACGTGACGTTCGTTCCCAAGCGCGCGGACCTGCCGGCGGCGCTGCTGCCCCGGCTGCGCGAGGGAGACCTCGTGTTGACGCTTGGCGCGGGCGATATCACCCACGTGGGGCCGGACCTGCTCGGCCTGCTCGGCAACGCGGCTCCGACGAAGGGCTAGCCGACATGGTGGAAGCGGGCGTGAAGACGGCGCTGGCGGCTCGCGTGGAGCGACTGCCGGATTGCGAAGTGAAGGCCGGCGAGCCGCTGGCTCCGCTCATCAGCGTCCGGGTGGGCGGCGCGGCGGAGGCGCTGGTGCGTCCGCGCTCGCCCGATGCGCTCGTCGCCGTGCTGAAGCTCGCGCGGGACGAGGGCGCGCCCGTGGCCATCCTCGGGGGTGGTGCCAACACGCTGGTGGGTGACGGCGGCGTGCCCGGTGTCACGGTGAAGCTGCCGGGAGACCTGTTCCCCGAGCTCATCGAGGTGGGGCCGGAGGACGGGCTCATCACCCTGGGCGCGGGCGCGGCCATCGTGAAGCTCGTCAACGTGATGCGCGGCCAGGGGCTGGTGGGCGCGGAGTTCCTCGCGGGCATCCCCGGGACGCTCGGCGGCGCGGTGTCGATGAACGCGGGCACCAAGAATGGCGAGGCGTTTCGCGTCATCGAGGCGGTGGAGGTCGCCACGCCTGACGGGGTGGGGTGGCTGACGAAGGCGCAGGTGCCGCATGCGTACCGGCACTCAGAGCTTCCGCCCGGGGGCGTGGTGACGCGGGTGCGCTTCCGGCTGCCCAAGGGCGATGTCGCCGCCTCCAAGGTCGCCATGGACGCGGACCTGGGCTACCGCAAGCGGACGCAGCCGTTGAGCCAGCCCAACTTTGGCAGCGTCTTCACCAATCCCCCCGGAGACCATGCCGGGCGGTTGATTGAGCTCGTGGGCCTCAAGGGGCACACGCTGGGGCGGGCACAGATTTCGACGCTGCACGCCAACTGGATTGTCAACCTGGGCGGGGCGACCGCCCGGGACGTGCTGGGGCTCATCACGCTGATGCGGACGCGTGTACAGGAGCACTCCGGTGTCGATATGAAACCCGAAGTCAAACGCGTGGGAGAGTTCCTGCCATGACAGCGAATCGCGGCGCCTTCTCGAAGGACGAACTCAAGAACAAGCGCGTGGGCGTGCTGTACGGCGGCCTGTCGTCCGAGCGCGAGGTGTCCTTGCGCACCGGCGCCGCCGTGGCCGGCGCGCTGCGCTCCCTGGGCTACGACGTGGTGGACATCGACGTGGGCAAGGACCTTCCCGCGCGCCTCATCGCGGAGAAGGTGGACGTGGCGTGGCTGGCGGTGCACGGCCGCTACGGCGAGGACGGCAGCCTCCAGGGCCTGCTGGAGTCCATGTTCATCCCGTACACCGGCAGCGGCGTGCTCGCGTCGGCGATGGCCATGGACAAGGTCTACGCCAAGCTCGTCTTCATCGCCCAGGGCATCCCCACGCCCGCATACCGCGCCTTCGCCGACGAGGCGTCCGCGCTGGCGGCGGGGGACTCGCTGGGGTTCGACTTCCCGGTGGTGGTGAAGCCCAGCCGCGAGGGCAGCAGCGTGGGGGTGCACATCTGCAAGGCGCGCGCGGACTACGACGCCGCCGTGAAGGACGCCGCGAAGTATGCGGGCACCCTCCTGGTGGAGCAGTTCGTCAAGGGACGTGAAGTGCAGGGTGGAGTGTTGGACGATGAGGCCCTGGGCGTCATCGAGGTCCGCGCCGCCCGCGAGTTCTACGACTACGATGCCAAGTACAAGGCGGGCACGGGAACGCAGTACCTCTTCCCCGCACCCCTGCCTCCGGATCAGTATGCACGGGTCAACGAGGTGTGCCTGGGCGCGCACCGGGCCCTGGGCTGTGCGGGGGCTTCGCGCTCGGACGTCATCGTCACCGACGGAGGCGATGTGTTCCTGCTGGAAACAAACACGCTGCCAGGCATGACGGCCACCAGCCTCCTGCCCAAGATTGCCGCAGGACGTGGTATCGACTTCCCAGCCCTGTGCGAGCGCCTGTTGCAAGGCGCATGTCTCAAGGCCTGAGACGGCCTTCCCCCTCGTCAAATCCCCCCTCGAAGTCCTGGCCTCTCGTGGGGCCGGGGCGCTACAGCGACGTCGCTGTAGCCAAAAACTGGCGTGGAGATCCATCCGCGCGCAGCATGGGTCCCAGCGTTCCCACCATGGCCTTCGGTCGAAGCAAAAACCGCCGCCGTCAAGACACTGCCCAGCGAAATGAGGCCGTGAAGAGCGTGGTGCGCTCGCAGGGGCCGGGCGTGGTGAAGGTGGTGGCGCTGACGCTGGTGACGGGGCTGCTGGTGTGGGGTGGGGTGGAGCTGCGCCGGTGGGCGCTGGTGTCGCCCCGGTTCGAACTGGCGGCGGTGTCCTTCACCGGCCTGCAGCGCGCGTCGCGCGTGGAGCTGCTGCGCCTGGCGGCTTTGACGAAGGGTCAGAACCTCTGGGCGTTGGATGTAGGGGGGCTGGAGCGGGCCATGCTTCAGCACCCGTGGGTGAAGAAGGTGGACGTGACGCGGCGCTTCCCGAACCGTGTCTCCGTGGAGGTGTCCGAGCACGTCCCGGAGGCGTTGGCGGTGATGGGGGAGCTGTACGTGCTGGACGAAGAGGGCGAGCCCTTCAAGCGGGTGACGCCGGGGGACGGGCTGGATTTGCCGCTCGTCACCGGGGTGGACCGCGAGGGCTACGTGACGGACCCCGCCGTGGCGCGCCAGCGGTTCCAGGCGGCGCTCGAGGTGGCGCGGGCGTACGCGAAGGAATCGCCGGGCAAGCCGGAGCGGCTGTCCGAGGTGCGGATGGAGGGGCGGGAGGTGACGCTGGTGGCCGCTTCCGGGCAGGAAGTGCGCCTAGGCGAAGGGAATTCCGAGGTCAAGCTGCAGCGGTTGGGCCGTGTCCGGCGCGAACTGGGCGCCAGGGGGCTTGCAGCGGAGATCATTCACCTGGATAACCGGGCCCGGCCCGGTTGGGTGGCGGTGAAGCTTTCGAGCCCCGTGTCCGAGAGGAACGGGAGCGCGAGGCAGTAAGAGGACGCCCCTTTCACGAGAGTGGGGGGCCTGGGAGGGTTGTCATGGCGAAGCAGAAGTCGGGGGAGATTATTGTCGGCCTCGACATCGGCACGACGAAGATTTGCGCCATCGTCGGGGAGCTGACCGACAGCGGTATCGACATCATCGGTATCGGGACGCATCCGTCGAAGGGGTTGCGCAAGGGCGTGGTGGTCAACATCGAGGCGACCGTCTCCTCCATCCGCCGCGCGATTGAAGAGGCGGAGCTGATGGCGGGCGCGGAGATTTCCCACGTCTACACGGGCATCGCCGGTGGCCACATCAAGGGTTTCAATTCCCAGGGCATCGTGGCGGTCAAGGACAAGGAGGTCCGCGAGGCGGACATCGCGCGCGTCATCGACGCGGCGAAGGCGGTGGCCATCCCCCTGGACCGGGAAGTCATCCACGTCCTGCCCCAGGAGTTCATCATCGATGACCAGGGCGGCATCAAGGAGCCCCTGGGCATGGCGGGCGTGCGCCTGGAGGCCAAGGTGCACATCGTCACGGGCGCCGTCTCCAGCGCGCAGAACATCGTCAAGTGCGCGAACCGGACGGGCCTGAATGTCTCCGACATCGTCCTGCAGCCGCTGGCGAGCGCCGAGGCGGTGCTGGGCGAGGACGAGAAGGAGCTGGGCGTGTGCCTCGTCGACATCGGCGGCGGCACCACGGACATCGCCATCTTCTCTGGCGGCTCCATCGTCCACACGGCGGTGATTGCGCTGGGCGGCAACAACCTCACCAGCGACATCGCCATCGGCCTGCGCACGCCGGCTCACGAGGCCGAGCGCATCAAGCAGAAGTACGGCTGCGCGCTGGCGTCGCTCATCAACAAGGACGACACGCTGGAGGTGCCGAGCGTGGGCGGCCGCCAGCCCCGCGTCCTCGGGCGGCAGATTCTGTGCGAAATCCTGGAGCCGCGCGTGGAGGAGATCTTCCAGCTCGTGCACCGTGAGATTCAGAAGTGCGGCTACGAGGACCTGCTGGCCTCGGGCGTGGTGATTACCGGTGGCTCCACGCTGCTGGCGGGCATGCCGGAGCTGGCCGAGGAAGTGCTCGGGCTGCCGGTGCGTCGGGGCATGCCGCGCGGCATCGGCGGGTTGGTGGACGTGGTGAAGAGCCCCATGTACGCGACGGGCGTGGGCCTCGTCGTGTACGGCGCCAAGCACCTGGACCGGCGCATGTTCCGCATCCGCGAAGAGAACGTGTACAAGAAGGTGAAGGGCCGCATGCGCGAGTGGCTCGAGGAAATCTTCTAGCGCCTCGGGACGCATCCGCATCCTGGCGCCACGCGAAGGGGCTCTCCGGAAGGAGGGCCCCTTTTGCTTTTTCGACGGGGCGCGTCACAAACCGGCTCGGACGCCACGGTCTGTGCTGACGCGTCAACGAGGACCCGAGGCCCTGGGTTGACGAGTCAATGCGGGCCCGCAAGGCCCCAGTGGGGTGGGTCATCCGGTCCGGTTTCCAGAATCCGGATCCGTGATTCGGATCCGCTGCTTCGTCTCAGAGGGGACGGGAGGGAGAACCCCCCTGGGCCGGGGTAGGACCAGAAGTGGACGGAGGGTGGCTCCTGGATTGCTATGTGCCGTCGATGCCGCCCGGGCCCCACTTCACTCCGCGCGGCCCAGGCCTATGAAACCGAACCCACAAACTCCTACTTCGCTGGTCGAGTCGCGGCGCGTACGTGCTCGCTTGCCCGCCGTCGGCCTGCTGGCGCTCCTGTGTGCCGCGCTGGTGGCCCCTTCTGCCTACGCGTCCGCTGACACCGTCCACCTGGGCGATGGCTCGGATGGAGCGCTCACCGTCAACGCGGCTGGCACCATCGTCAACACCTATACGCGGGTGACGGCGGCGGTTCCCGCCGGCCAGAACTTCGTCACGGTGGCCTCGTCGACGGGCTTCGCGATGAACGACCTGGTGCTGGTGTTCCAGGCAGCGGGCCTCACGGCCCCGACGTCGGGCAGCCAGACGCCCATCGACCTGAACGCTCCCGCCAACGTGGCGGTGGGCCGGTGGCAGTTCGGGCGCGTGCAGGCGCTGACGGCGACGCGCCTCACCTTCACCGCGCCGCTCACGGTGGCCTTCGCGGCCAACACCGGGACGCAGGCCATCCGCGTTCCCGAGTACTCCACGGTGACCGTCAACGCGGCGGGAAGCCTCGTCGCCAGGCCGTGGGATGGCACGACGGGTGGCGTGCTCATCTTCCTGGCCACGGGCGCGGTGAACAACGCGGGCTCCATCTCCGCGACCAACGCGGGCTTCCGCGGCGGCATCTTCTGGAATGGTGCCGGAGATGGCTGCACCGGCATCAACCAGGCCTATCCGGGCGGCGCGCCGAAGGGCGAGGGCGTGGCGCTGGGGAGCTACGACAACACGGACCCCTTCGCGGCGGGAACGACGGGCTACGGCAACATCGCGAACGGCGCGGGCGGCGGTATCTGCCACAACTCGGGTGGCGGCGGTGGTGGCAGCG
>NZ_JABUMQ010000326.1:0-12680 GCF_013336645.1 Myxococcus sp. CA039A
TCCCTGGCCGGACAGGTGCCACGGCGCCCCCGGTCGCGGCCCCCCGCCCCGCTCCTGCGGCCTCGCGCTTCGGACTGGCGGTCATCGCGGGTTCGACGCGGGGTCAGCGCTACAAGCTTCCCGTCACGGGCTGTGTGGTGGGCCGCCAGCGCGGCGCCATCCTCTTCCCGGATGACGGCTTCGTGTCGCCGCTGCACGCCACCTTCCTGGTGAAGGACGGCGCGCTCTTCGTGCGGGACGAGTCCAGCGCCTCCGGTGTGTTCGTCACGGTGGCGGGCACGGAGGCCATCACCGCGCGCACCCACTTCAGCGCGGGTCAGCGGTTGTTCCGCTTCACGGGCCGACTGGAGACGCCCGCGCCGGTGGCCGGTCGCCCCATCGTCTACGGCGCTCCCGTGCCGCTCGGGCAGGCCGTGTACGGCGTGGAGGAGGTCATCTTCGGTGGCCGGGGAGGCCGCGCGGTGGTGACAGCCGCCCCACTGCTCACGCTGGGACAGGCGCACTGCGACCTGAGCTTCCCGGGCGACGAGGGCCTCGCGGGTCGCCACTGCGAGCTGTCCCCCACGCCGACCGGAGCGCTCCTGCGGGACTTGTCCGGCGGCCTGGGCACCTACGTGCGCATCCCCGCGGGCGAGGAGCGCCCCCTGCGTCCCGGAGACCGGGTCCGGCTGGGACAGCACGTGCTCCAGGTCGAAACGCTCGGTTAGCGCGAGCGGCTCGGGTACCGCGCCTCATGTGCTCGCTGAGACGACGCGCGGCCATTGCGAGCACCTCTGGTGTCCGCGCGTCACGTCTTCGTTGAGACGGCGCACGGCCATTGCGAGCAATGATGGTGTCCACGCGTCACGTGTTCGTTGAGACGAAGCACGGCCATTGCGAGCACCTCCGGGAGCACCGCGCATCATGTGATCGCTGAGACGGCGCACAGCCATTGCGGGCACCTCTGGTGTCCACGCGTCACGTGTTCGTTGAGACGACGCTCGGCCATTGCGTGCACCTCTGGGCACCGCGCGTCATGTGCTCGCTGAGACAACGCGCGGCCATTGCGAGCACCTCCGGGAGCACCGCGATTCATGTGCTCGTCGAGAGAACGCACGGCCCTTGCGAGCACTGATGGTGTCCACGCGTCACGTGTTCGTTGAGATGACGCACGGCCATTGCGAGCACCTCCGGGAGCACCGCGCATCATGTGATCGCTGAGACAGCGAGCTGTCGTTACGAGCGTCTCGGGGCACCCGCGCGTCACGTGTTCGTTGAGACGATGCTCGGCCATTGCGCGCTTCGTGGGGCACCGCGCGTCACGTGTTCGTTGAGACGATGCTCGGCTATTGCGCGCTTCGAGGGGCACCGCGCCTCGGGCCATTGCGCGCTTCGTGGGGCACCGCGCCTCGTGTGTTCGCTGAGACGGCGAGCGGTCGCTGTGAGCATCTCGGGGCGCGGGCGCGTCACCTGTTCGCTGAGACGACGCGCGGCCATTGCGAGCACCTCTTCTGGGTCCGCGCATCACCTGCTCGCTGAGACGACGCGCGGCCATTGCGAGCACCCGTTTGGGGGCCACGCGTCGCGTGTTCGCCGAGACGACACGCTGCCTGTCCTCCCGCGCGAGTGGTCCCGGGGTACCGAGCACCGCGTACTCGAGGGAGAGACACCCAGCCTGTCCTCCCGCGCGAGTGGCCCCGGGGTACCGAGCACCGCGTACTCAAGGGAGAGACACCCAGCCTGTCCTCCCGCGCGAGCGGCCCGGGGTACCGAGCACCGCGTACTCGAGGGAGAGACACCCAGCCAGAGCAAGCGTCTCGAGGGAGTCGAGTGGCTCCTCGCTACGGACTCGACGGGCGGGCCACGGTGCCCCCCAGGCGCTGCTCGATGAGAGGCCTGGCCTTCGAGTTCGACACCTCGCGCAGATGCCGCGACCACCAGCCCCTGGCCTCGTCGAGCTGATCCTGCTGCCAGTACAGCTCGCCCAGCTTGAGGGCCAGCTCCGGGTCCGGGTTGCTCTGGAAGGCGTCCTTGTACTTCGACTTGGCGAGCCCCAGGTCGCCGCGCTCCAGCGCCTGATCTCCCGCCTGCGCATGGCGGCTGGATTCCTCCAGGTTGCGGTTCGCCGCGGGGATCTGCTGCTCGTAGAGCGGCTGCTCGGAGTCCCCCGCCGTGCTCCCCACGTTCCCGGGAACGGGCGCGTTGCGAGGCAGCGAGAAGGGGGAGACAACGCCCGGCTTCCCCCCGCCGTTCAAGTAATAGAAGTAGTACGCGAAGAAGAGGCCCGCGCCGACCACCAGCAGCACGGTGAGCGACTTGAAGAAGAAGCCCAGCCCTCCGCCCCCCACCCCGGGCTGGGTGGGAATGATGGAGTCCGTCTTCTCCCGCGTCGCGGGCATCGCGTCGGCATTGGAGGGAAGCGGCGAGAGCACGTCCGGAAGCGCGCGGACGGTGGCTTCCACCGTCACCTCGCTGCCCCACCCTGGAGCCGTGGCATCGCGACTGTCGTCGTTGCGTCCCGTCGACTTGCGCGGCAGAGGCGCGAGCACCGCCGAGGGCTGGGGCCGCCGAGGAGGCGCCTCCGAGCGACGACGCTCCTTCTCCACCGCCATCAACTCCGCGCGGAAGGCCTCCGCGTTGGCGGGCCGGTCATCCGGGCTCTTCGAGAGCGTGCGCAGGATGAGCCGCTCCATCGCCGGGGAGATGCGCGCGTCGGGCCGGCGCCGCGTCGGGGGCGGCGGCTCCTCGGTGAGGTGCTTGGTGGCGAACCCCACCGCCGAGTCCGACTCGAACGGCAGCAGGCCCGTCATGAGCTGGTAGAGGATGACACCCACCGCGTACAAATCGGAGCGGTGGTCCAACGTCGCGCCGCGCGCCTGCTCCGGCGACATGTACTCGGGCGTGCCGCAGACGAAGCCCGCGCGCGTGAGCGCCGGTCCGTCGTCGGTGGAGTCGGTGATCTTCGCGATGCCGAAGTCGAGCACCTTGACGAAGTCCGGCTCGTTGCGCCGCTGCTCCACCATGATGTTCTCGGGCTTGAGGTCCCGGTGGATGACGCCCGCGCCGTGCGCGTCCGACAGCGCGCCGAGCACCTGGCTCACGATGCGCACCACGCGCCCCTCGCCCAGGGGCCACTCGCGGCTGAGAATCTGGTGCAGGTCCTGCCCTGCCACGTACTCCATGGCGATGAAGAGCGCCCCGTCCTCGGCCTGGCCGAAGTCCAGCACGCTGATGGAGTTGCGGTGGTTCAGTCGGCTGGCGGCCTTGGCCTCGCGCTGGAAGCGCGCCACGGTGCGCTCGTCCGACAGCAACGTGTGCCGGAGCACCTTGAGCACCACGACCTTGTCGAGCGAAATCTGCCGGGCTCGGAACACCCGCCCCATGCCGCCCTCGCCAATGAGGGCCTCGACCCGATATTTCTGGGCAATGGTCAGGCCGACGTAGTCGTCAGCATCCGGCGTGCGCACGAGGGTCGCACCGCAGGCCGGGCAGAAACGGGAGGATTCTTGGGCGTCAGCGCCGCAGGAGGGGCAGTGCAAGTCAACTTCCCCGAAGGGTGGGTCACGGAGTTCACCACGTCGCTCGGGTACTGAGCAAGCCGCTCGCAAGACGAGCAACCTCGCGTCACCCCTGGTAGAAACGCGGAGCCCTCATGGAAGCGATGGAATACTGCCCCCGCTGTGATACCGAAAACCCCCGGGACGCCACCGTCTGCCGAGCGTGCGGCTCGCCGCTGCGCTCCGGAACGATGGTCATGGCCGTGGCCAGCCTGTCCTCCCGCCCCCAGGTCTCCATCCGCGTGGTGCGGGCCGACGGCGGCCCCGAGTCCGTCGTCCGCATGCAGCGAGACACCCTCACCTGCGGCCAGCAGGGGGAACTCTCGCTCCCGGACGACCCCTTCATCATGCCCGTCCAGATGCGCTTCTTCTTCTCCGGCTCGCGCCTGGCGGTGGAAGACGTAGGCGGCGCCAACGGCGTCTTCGTGCGGCTGCGCCAGGAGCGCGAGCTGTCACCTGGCGGTGAAGTGCGCCTGGGACGTCAGCGGCTGGTGCTGGAGCCCATCCCCACCGCGACGCAGGGGCCGGGCGGAACGCAGATCTGGGGCTCGCCAGATCCCGGCTACCGCCTGCGGCTCATCCAATTGCTGGAGGGGGGACTCCGGGGCGCGGCGTATCCGCTTCGCGAGGGCGACAACCTGCTGGGACGCGAGCAGGGTGACCTCACCTTCCCCACCGACGGCTTCGTCTCCGGGCGTCACGCGGTGCTGCAGGTCCGCCAGGACCGGCTGACCGTGCGTGATGTCGGCTCGTCGAACGGCACCTTCATGCGGCTGGCCGGCCCCACCTTCGTGGACAACGGCGACCACTACCTCATCGGCCGGCAGTTGCTCCGGGTGGAGATCCAAGCGCCCCTCGCCTGAGGCGGCGCCGTTCTTCCCCGGACTCACCCGGGCCGCACGGGGGATTCCCGCGCGGCCCTGGGCTCCCACGGCGCTCAGCCGTAGGACTTCTCTTTCTTCTCCTGCTCCTCCTTGCAGCGGATGCAGAGCGTCGTCACCGGACGTGCCTCCAACCGCTTGGGGGAGATGTCCTCTTCACAACGCTCGCAGACGCCGAACGTGCCGTCTTCGATCCGGGTCAGCGCCCGATCAATCTTCTGCAGCAAGAACTTCTCTCGGTCCCGCAGTCGGAACACCATTGACTGCGCGTACTCGGAAGAGGCCAGGTCAATCTCATCGGGGAGGTCGTCCGTGTCGAAATTCGACTCCTCCACCAGGGTCTTCTTGGCGCTCTCGAGCAGGCTCGTCTTGCTGTCCTCGAGCATCTTCTTGTAACGCTTGAGATCTTTCTGGTTCACAGCCTTCGCTCCAGTGCGCGAGGGTTTTTGGGCCCTGTCCCCCAAAAAACGGGCCCGAAAGCTTTATTCAGAGAGCCGTCGGTGTCAAGCTGACCCAGTCACGACTGCGGGTGAACGGGAGGGCGGTTGAGCGAGAACACGAAGTTTGATCGGGAGTTCCTGCGCTCGGCCCTCTCGCTGGCCGCCAAGAGCGATGTGGATCATTTTCTCTACATCTGTGACACGCCCATCCCTCCCGAGGAACTCCGGGGCCGGCCTGCTCGCAAGAAGCTCGTGTATGCGGTGACGCTGGACAAGCTGGCACAGGAGCACCTGCTTCGGAAGGTCCGTGCGCTCGTCATCCCCGCCTACGACTATTCGCGCACCGAACGGGTGAAGGTGGCCCTCGTCTCCGCGCTCTCGCAGGGAGCGTTCAAGGAAGGCGACCTGGTGCTCTGCATGACGGGGCGTGTGGGTCGTGCTCCCGACACGCTGATGCAGATGCGGATTGGTGGTTCGCTGGATGATCGGCTCGCGATTGAAGGCGTGAAATTGGGCGAGGAGTTTAACTCCCAGGTGGTGGACGCGCTCATCCAGTTGGCGCTCCAGATTGGTCAGGAGGGCTTCGAGGGTCATCCCATCGGCACCATCATCACCATCGGCGACCACACGACGGTGCTGGAGAAGAGCCGGCAGATGACCATCAACCCGTTCCAGGGCCTCTCCGAGGCCGAACGGAACGTGTTGGACCCGAAGATTCGCGAGGCCATCAAGAACTTCTCCGTGCTGGACGGAGCCTTCGTCATCCGCGAGGACGGCGTGGTGCTGGCCGCCGGACGCTACCTGTCCGCGCAGGACGAGATGGTGAAGATTCCGCTCGGCCTGGGCGCCCGGCACGCGGCCGCCGCGGGAATCACTTCGTCTACGGCCTGCATCGCGCTGGTGGTGAGCCAGACGTCCGGCGCGGTGCGCCTCTTCAAGGGCGGCAACATCGTCCTGGAGCTGCACCAGACGGCGCGCCGCACCTGAGACGGCTGGCTCAGTCCGCCTTTTCCCGGCGCTCCTCCCGGTAGACCTCCGCCAGCGCGTGCGCGCGCTCCACCTCGTCACGCGCCGCATCCACCACCAACGCTTGCTCGAAGCGGGCGACACGCTCCTTCAGCGCGTCGGTGACGATGCCGCCCAGGGTGAGGCGCGCGGAGGCGCTCTCCCGCTCGCGGCGCAGCTCCTCCACCCGGTCCCCCAGCTCCGCGGCGGCTTCCAGCAGCAGCTTTCCATCCGAGTCCGCGCGCTCCAGCGACTCCCGGGTAGTGGCCAGCAGGGCCTCGGCTTGGGTGGAGTCTCTCGCGAGCACCCCCACGGCCTTCGAGTCCCCTCGCGACGCGGCGGTGGCATGGCGCGAGGCCAGGTCCTCCAGGCGGCGGGAGTAGCGCTCCACGGCGCGAGCAAGGTCCCCCTTCAGGGCGAGCAGCGTGGCTGCGGACTTGCGCAGCTCGGCGGCCTGCCGGTCCAGGTTCTCGAGCAGCTCGTCGAAGGCGACGAGCGGGTCCGCCGGGCGGGCGGGCTCCTTCTTCCGTTTCCAGAGGCCGAAGAACATGGCGTGGGCCGGAGACTACCCGAAGGGCCGGCACAACAGCCGCACCCGCGCGAGCGCATCCGTCACCGACGGTCCACCCACGGACAGGGCGGCGAGGTACCGCGCAGGGGTCAGCCCATACACCGCCAACAGGTGCTGGAGGAGCACCACGCTCTCCGTTGCGCGCTTGTCCGCCGGAGCCAGCGAGGCGGCTTCCACCAGCGCGCCGAGGATGTCCACCACGCGGCCCACGACGTCGGAGCCGGGTACCTGTCCGCCCTCGGGGCGCGGCGGTGACTCTGGGAAGAGGGCCTCGAACGAAGCCTCCACGGCGACGGTGGCCGAGGTGCTCCGCCCACCGGCGACGCGCTCCAGAGCCTCCAGGTGAGGCGCGAGCTGCTCCAGCGAATCGGGCGTGGCGGGCACGTCCCGAGGCAGCAGCGTGCGCCAGGGCGTATCGAACTCGGTACGGGCCCACTGAATCTCCTCGTCGGAGAGGTGGTGGTAGAAGGCGCGGATGCCGGAGGCGCGCTGCTCGCGAACCAGTGAGCGGAGGTCCGGGTTCTCCTCGCCCAGGGAGATGAAGCTCAGCGCGATGTCGAGCGAGCCCATGGGCGCGCGGGTCCGGCGGATGAGTTCCAGGTCCACGCGGTCCTCGCCATCGGTGACGAGGACGACGGTGGCCCGGGCGAGGTACGGGTCCCTGCCCTGCGCGGCGCGGATGGAGTCGAAGGCCGACATCAGCGCGAGCGAGATGTCGGTCTGCCCCTCGGCGGGCGAGTCCCGGAAGAGTCGCTCTATCTGCCGGGTGGCCTCGGCGGCGGTGTCCACGCGGGCCAGCTCGGTGGGCACGTCGTTGAAGAAGCTGAAGTAGAGCGGGTCGAACGTCTCCCCACGGCGCGCCTTGACGCGCAGGTTGTTCAGCTCCGCGATGATGAGGGCGTCACGGAAGCGGGCCCGGGCGCCATGCATGGAGCCGGAGGCGTCGCAGACATAGACGCGCACGGCGGTGCGCTTCACCTTCTTCGACTGGGGAGGCGGCGCTTCCTCCAGGTACGCACGCACGAGCTGCCGGTTGGCCGCGAGGTCCCGCAGCAACATCCTCGGGTCTGTCAGGACGAAGTTATTCACCTCGTGCAGGCCGCCCGTCACCTCGAAGGTCATCGTCTGGGTGGGATAGGGAACGCGCCGGGGCACGGGCCTCGCCACCTGGGTCTCCGCCAGGACGATTTCCTCGGAGAGCGCGTCCTCGACGTCGAAGTAACGGGCACACCCCGCCGCCAGCTCGAAGGTGGCGAGCTGCTCGGGCCGCAGCGAGAAGGCCAGGTCCGCCAACAGCTCGTCCGGACGTGGAGCGGCCACCTCGGGCTTCTCCTCCGGGGGAGACTCGCCGAACCAGTGGGCCAGCGCGTCCCGCTCGGCGCGCTCCACCAGGGCCGTCAACTGGGAGCGTGAGGGCAACAGGGGCTCCAGGGCCGCGCGAGCCGCCGCCGCCAGCTCCAGGTCTCCCGCCTCCACCGCCCGCTCGTAGAGGCCGCGCAGCGAACGGTAGGCTGCCTGGGGGTCATGCCGGGCCGCGTGCCGCACGTGCCGCAGGAGTTCCTCCAGGGAGCGCACGGCCGGCACCGCGCGAGTGCGCTCCCGGGCCTCGGCCACCTCGCGGCGCAGGGGCAGGCCGCGCTCCCGGTCGTGGTCCGCACCCAGGCGCAGCAACATCTCGTGGGCCAGGTCCAGGTCCCTGCGCTTCTGCACGACATCGACGACGTTCTCCCGGGCGCGCAGGGCGAAATACTCGGCCACGGCCATCCGCGAGCTGCTGGGCGCGCGCTGCCTCCGCGGGGAGGCGGGACGCTCGAAGGCGATGAAACCCTCGTCGTCGTCGACGTCCTCGGTGGGCGGACGGGCGAAGAGGTCGGCCACCTTCACGGCCCTCGCGAGCTGGACAAAGGCCCTGTCGAGCACCGTGAGGGTTCCCGGCGGCATCACTCCCGCCCGCCAGGCGCGCTCCACGCGCTCCACACACGCCTCGAGCTCTTGAAGTGCCTGCCCGGCCCGGGCCTGAAGCCCCTGGGACAACGCCCCCGCGAGCCCTCGACGGGCCCCCAGCTCACGCAGCAACTGCGCGTCCGCCGAGGTGTGGATGCCCACCTTGTCGAGTTCCCGGTCCAGCACCGCGAGCACGGGAAGGGCGAGGTCGCCCGGCCCCGTCACCTTGCGCCCGAACGTCCACCGGCGCATGCCCCCTACCGGGGGCGCGGGCTGACGGAACATGTCCAGGCGCCGTCGCAGGTCCGTGAGCCGCCGGGAGAGCATGCTCAGCCGTCCCTCCGCGCCCTATGCGACTCGGGCGTGCTCATGCGGCGGACCGCCGCTCCAGCACCTGACGGCTGTACCGCCCGAAGTCCTCGTCGATGCCCCGGAGCTGCGCCTCCAGTCGCTGCGCGCTCTCGCCCACTTCGCCTGGAATGGCCGCGAGCAGCGACAGCACCCCCTTGAGGCGCACCAGCTCCCCTTCCTTCAAGGCCAGCAGGGGGAAGCGGCTGCGAACCAGTCGGTCCACCGTGCGCTCCACCTCGGGCCGCTCCGTCAGGGCCTCCGGCGAGGGCAGCGAGGTGAGCAGCTGGGTCAGCCAGCTGCGCAGGTACTTGACGCGCGTCTGGATGAACGTGAGCTCCGCCTGGGCCACCGCCGCGCGGGCGTTCTCCGAGAAGAAGGCCGACGCTGACCCCCCTCGGGTGAACGCGAGCTGTCCGTCCAGGCCCAACAACGCCGCCAACTCGCCGTCCGGGGCCTTGGCGGAGAAATCGCCCCGGTAGAAGACGTACGCGTCGCCGTTGAGGACGGAGGCGGCCGGCGGAGGCGGGCTCGGCACCTCGCGAGTGAGGAGTCGAGCGTGCTCGCGCAGCCGACCGTCGAGGATGCTCTGGCACTCCCCCATCACCACGTCGACGGGCAGTCCCTCGCGCCGCAGGTTCTCCGCCACGGCCTGCACCGCGCGCCCGTATTGTTCGATGCGCTCGAACGGCGTGGAGGCCAGCACCTCGCGCGCATAGGCGAGGCCCAGGGGCAGCAGCAGCTCCTCCTTGAAGCTTCGCTGTGTCGGGTCCAGCGCGACCAGCGACTGCTCCAGCTGTGACAGTCGGCGCGAGTCCGCGGCCAGCGTCTCCAGCGGCTCCTTGCGTCCGCGTGCGGATGCGCCCTGGAAGGCAACGGTCGCCCGGCGCCGCAACGCCCCCACCACCCGCTTTCGCGCGGCGGCCTCCGACTGGCGCAGCCGCTCCACCGCCACCGGAGCACCTTCCGCCAGGATGCCCACCAGGTCCGCCGACCTGGACAGCTCCTCTTCCAGGTTGTCCGCCAGCCCCACCAGCCCCTCCAGCTTGAGGCCCTCCTCGAAGTCCGCGCTCTCCGCGGTCAGGGCAATCATCTCCAGGGCCCCCTCGAGGAATCGGGCCGTGGACTCACTCAGGGGGGACAGGCCGACCTTGAGCTCGGGGATGACGCGGCACAGCCCCAGCACGTCCTGGAATGAGGACAGCAGGGCCAGCCCTCCCCGACCCTCTCCCTGCCCCGCCATGCCGCGCGCGAGCCGCTGGTCCATCGCCGCGACCAGCGCCCGGGCGGACACCAGCAACGGAGCGCGGTTCTGCGCATGACGCGGCCCTGGGACGAGCTTCGTCAAAAGGCCCCGCGCGGAGGTGGACGCCATGGAAGGCTGCCAGTTGCGTGAGAGGGCCTCCACGGCCGAGGCCTCCTCCGCCGAGCCCAGCACCTGGGCCTCGCGTTCCAGGCCCCCGCCCAGCTCCTGCCGCACCTTCGCGATGACCTCGTCGAACGTGCGCTGCTCCAACCGGACAATTTCGAGCTGCGCCCGCTCACGGGGGTCCACCACCGACTTGAGCAGCGCCTCCGTCTCCGTCGAGGGGGGACCGCCCAGCAGGAAGAACCAGCGCAGCGCGTCCAGGTCCTCCACGGACGCCTCCAGCGGTCGCTCCGGCCGCCGGTAGATCTGGTCCCGCACCACCGCCGCCTTGAGTGCCCACAGGGCCTTCACCGCCGAGCGCTGGGAGAAGTACTTCGTGGGCACATAGTCGGGCAGCTTGGAAACCTGGGCCGTCAGGGCCCGCTCCAGGGCATCCGCCAGCAACTCCACGCCCTCCAGCACGTCACTGGGCACCTTCACCCGCGAAACGGCGTCCTGCAGCAGGTCCATCTGCTGCAGCGAAAGAGGAGCCCGCAGGTCCGCGCGCGCGCCCTGCGCGAAGCGCTGCAGCATGGCGGCCCGGCTCTCCTTCCGGGCGAAGGACTTGGGCACGAAGCTGATGAAGCTCAGCCGGTCAGCGAAGGCGAGCAACAGCTCCGGCGAGCGCGCCAGCACCTCGGAGAGATACCGGTTGCTCGTCATGATGACGCACTCGGTGCGTCCCGCCGTCACCCGCCGACCGTGCTTGAGTTCCCGTTCGAAGAGCACGTTGAGGATGGAGCGCAACAGCATGTCCCGGCCGTCGAAGATTTCATCCAGGAACGCGTGCTGCGAGCCCAGCATGCCCTCGTCGGTGAGGTACTCCGTGCGCCCCGTCTCCGTCAGCACCTTGAAGTCCACCGGACCCAGCAGGTCCGTCTGCACGGTGGACTCGGCGAGCTGCTTGGAGAACAGCGAGGGCAGGCCGGTGTGCTCGTCGAAGATGCGCCCCAGCACCGCGCTGGCGATGGCGCTCTTGGCCGTCCCGGGTGGCCCTACGACGAGCACATGCTCCCGGCTCAGCAGCGCCAGCTCGAGCTGCGTGAAGAGCGTTTCTCGCTCCAGGTAGACATCCCGCAGCTCGCTGAAGAAGTGGCGAAAGGCGCGAGCGGCCTGGAGGTACGGCGGCGGATGAGCTTGCACGAACAATCCAGGGGCAGCGGGGTTGGCCCCATGCTACCCGCCGGCCTCTGTCTATTTGAAGTGGACCTCGCAACCACCGTCCGAACAGGTCCGCCCGGCAATCTTGAACCGGTAGCGGGCGAAGGCCCGGTAGAAGACGTCAACCAGCTGGCGGAGGCCAGGGACGTAGTAGACGTACAGCAGGCGGCCCAGGGGGTGCCTGCCCAGCGCCCGGACGATGGCCTCCGCGCCTTCCAGCACCCGCCCATCCGCCTGGACGAGCTGCATGGCGTTCTCGCACCGCTCCGCGCTGATGCCCGGGAAGCCCACCAGCACGCCCTCGTCCCGGAACGAGCGCAGCTGCGTCCCCCGCCCTCCCAGCAGCTTCTGGAACTCGCGGGCCGCGCCGCTGCAGATGCGGCAATGCCCGTCGTAGAGGATCACATCATGTCCCGGCGGCGTCGTCCTCAGCACCATCCGCGTCACCTCCAACCCTCGGTTCTATGTCAGCGTGAGACGAGCGTGTCATGCAGATGCGAATGTACGCCGCGCCAGATGTCATGCTGCCGTTCGATGGGGTCCATCAGCATGAGGCCCACCGCCGTCGCGGGTGAGCTGCCCTGGAAGGCCGAGTACTGGCGCAGTCGCGTTCCACCCTCCCCGTCGTCCTCGAAGACGAAGCGGTTCGTCCCCCGCAGAGGGTGCCCGTCCAGGGTGGTGATGTGCACGGTGTTCGTCTCCGCCTCCAACCGGAACGAAACCGGGGCCCAGACAGGAGGAGGCCCCTTCTCTTCCAGGAACACCTTCGCCCCATCCGTCAGCGCGACGGTGGATGGCTGGATGCGGATGCCGGCGGACTCGAACACCGGCCCGGGATTGCGCACGAAGTAGCCCCAGGCCACCTCGGGAGGGACTCCCGGAAGCGCGCTGGTGTAGTCCGTCAGGGACGTGGGCGCGCCCTGGATGGGAGGGCTGGGCTCCAGGAGCCGCAGGTGCCCCCGTGCATAGGCGTCCACGACGCTGCCGCCCTTCATCAGCAGGCTCGCGGTGGCGGCCTCCGACTGGGCGAGCGTGAAGGCCCCCTGCTTCATCTGCTCCCGCACGTTGCCCGTGGGGCGAGGAGGAAAGGAGCCGCCCACCGCGAAGTCGAAGCCATTCGACTCCCCCATCCTGGGCCCGCAGCGAGGCCCGGGCACGGAGAAGGCTCCAACCGTTCCGGACGGGCCCTGAAAGACCTCCAGCGTGCTGGCCGACGGACTCTTCGTCGGAGACAGCGTGCCGCGGACTGGAGCGGAGTCGAGGGAAGCAGCCGCGGACTCCCGTTCGATGGGCAAGGACGAGGCGGGAGACAGCGGGGACGAGACGCGGGACATGCCAGGCACCTCTCAAGAAGACGTGGAGCCCCAGCCTGTTGCACCTTCGTCA
>NZ_JABUMQ010000327.1:0-12672 GCF_013336645.1 Myxococcus sp. CA039A
CCGCCAACGAAATGGCCACCACCGCGGAAGCCCCCGTCCTCGCCCGACGTCCCGATCTGGAGGACACCGGGCCGGAGGCCCCTCATGACCCGGCCGCGGTGGGACAGCTGCTTTTGGACAGCGGCCTCGCGACCCTGGCGGTGAAGCCCCTCCAGGAGGCCTTCTCCCGGACGCCCTCATCCCACACGGGACATGCCCTGGTCCTCGCGCTGCTGGAGGCCGGACGCACACCGGAGCTGACCGCGCTGCTCTCGGGGCCTCGGGCCGCGAAC
This sequence comes from Myxococcus sp. CA039A, assembly GCF_013336645.1. NCBI lineage: Bacteria > Pseudomonadati > Myxococcota > Myxococcia > Myxococcales > Myxococcaceae > Myxococcus > Myxococcus sp. CA039A. The sequence continues at coordinate 273 of NZ_JABUMQ010000327.1, forward strand.
CTGTCCGACGAGACGCTGGAGACCATCTCCGTGCGAGCCGGCGCCGACGGGGAGCTAACGGACCGCGTCACGGCCCTGCGACGGGCCGCCACTCCTAAGTTGGATGAGCAAGGCTGATTGCCGCGCCGCGCCACCGGGCGCCCTTTGACCAGGGGGCCGACAGGAGGCCATCTGCACGCTTGAGAAAAGGGGGCGCATCCGGGTTATAGGGGCGTCCCCTCCAGCCAGAGGAAGCCCGCGCGTGTCTCGACCCAGACTCATCAAAGAATCGTCCGCGCCGCTCCCGCTCGACAGGGAGCTGCTGGTTCGTATCCACGACCTCATGGTCAAAACGCGCGTCCTCGAGGAGCGCCTCATCCAGATGTACAAGCAGGGCCACGGCTACTTCTGGATTGGCGGTCCCGGTGAGGAGGCGTTCAACGTCCCGCTCGGCCTGCTGATGAAGAAGGGCCAGGGCCCCGAGTACGACTACCTCCACGCCCACTACCGCCAGTCCGGCACGCTGCTCGCCCTGGGCGAGGAGCCCATCGGCGCGCTGCGGCAGATGAAGAACACGGCGTCGGACCCGTACTCCGGCGGCCGCAACTTCGCGGGCCACTTCTCCCTGCGCAAGTACAACGTGGCCCCCGTCAGCTCGCCCATCGAGGTCCAGTACTCCATCGCACCGGGTACGGCCATGATGCAGAAGCGCGTGGGCGGTGACGCCATCACCATCGTCACCGGCGGCGACGCCGGCACGGCCGAGGGCGATTTCGCCACCTGCCTCATCTGGAGCAGCCGCCCCGCCAACCCGCTGCCGGTGCTCATCATCGTCACCAACAACAAGTGGGGCATCTCCACCTCGGCGGAGGGCCAGCACGGCGAAACGCGAGTGAGCGAGCGCGGCAAGGCGTTCAACATCCGCTCCAAGACCATCAACGGCAATGACCCGGTGGAGGCGTACACGGAGCTGAAGGAGGCGATGGAGTACGTGCGCACCGAGCGCAAGCCGTTCCTCCTGGAGGCCAACGTGTCGCGCCTGTACGGCCACTCGTCCGCGTCCGGCGCCAACTACGTGTCCGAGGAGATCGACTGCCTCAAGCAGTTCGAGACCCGGCTGGAGGCCGACGGCGTCCTGACGCGCCAGCAGATGGACGAGCTGCGCAACCGCTACACCGAGGACATGGCCGCCGCCGCCCGCATCGCCCGGGACGAGCCGCTGCCAGCCCCGGAGACCATCTGGAAGCACATCTTCGCGGAGGACAAGTAACCCATGGCCAACATGGCACAGGCCATTCGCATGGCCCTCCACTACGCCGAGGAGAACCTCGGCGTGACGGACATCTTCGGAGAGGACGTCGGCGCTCCGCTCGGCGGCGTCTTCACCTGCACGCAGGGTTTGAAGACGGCGTGGAACTCGCCCCTGGACGAGCGCGGCATCATCGGCGCGGCCATGGGAATCTCGCTGGGTGGCGGTCGGCCCGTCGCGGAGATCCAGTTCTGCGACTACGTCTACAACACCATCGACCTGCTCAAGCTGGCGGGCAACACCTGCTGGGCGAGCAACGGCGACTGGAACCTGCCCATGGTGGTGCGCACCCCGGTGGGCAGCGGCATCCGCGGGTCCATCTACCACTCGCACTCGTTCGACGCGACGATGACGCACATCCCCGGCTGGAAGGTGGTCATGCCCTCCACGCCGCTGGATGCGTACGGGCTGCTCATCTCCGCGTGCAAGGAACAGAACCCCGTCATGTTCCTGGAGCCCAAGGCGCTGTTGCGCGTGAAGGGCGACGAGCGCATCCCCGGCGAGCCGGACGACGACCGCGCGCTGTCGAAGATGATCGACGCGCCCCTGGGTGACCGCTCGCAGTGGAAGCCCCAGTGGCCCGCGGAGCTGGAGGCGTTCGCCATTCCCATTGGAAAGGGCAAGCTCCTGCGCGAGGGCACGCAGCTGACCGTCGTCAGCTACGGCCGCACCCTGCCCCTGTGCGCGCGCGCCGCGGCGACGCTCGCCGACGAGGGCATCAGCGTGGAGGTCATCGACCTGCGCTCGCTGTGGCCCTACGACTGGGAGATGATCAAGACCTCCGTCCAGAAGACGGGCCGCGTCCTGTTCGTCAACGAGGACACCGAGGTGACGAACTTCGGTGAGCACCTCTTGCGCCGCACGGTGGAGGAGCTCTTCTACTCGCTGCTCGCTCCGCCCCGCCTCGTGGCCGGCAAGTTCGTCCCCGGCATCGGCCTGGCCGACACGCTGGAGATGGCCTCCGTGCCCCAGCAGAACGACATCACCGACGCCCTGCGCTCCCTTGCTGGCGAGCAGCCGTAAGCGTCGCACCCACAAGTACGCCGTGGTTCCCGCACCACGGAAAGTTCCGGGCCGCCGTTCCTCTTTGGAGGAGCGGCGGCCCTTTCGTTAGACTCCCAACTGCCTTGTCACAGCCAATCGTCCGGACCGTCACCCCCGCGGGAACAGATGCCCCCGCCTTTCGCATTCGCCGCGCCCGTCGGGGCGACGCGGAGGCAATGGCCTTGCTGCTTCGCGAGCTGGGCTATCCCCAGGGCACGGACCAGCAGACCGTGCACTGGGTGGTGAGCCATCCGGAGATTGAAATCTTCGTCGCGGGCGACCCCCAGGACAAACCCGTGGGCATGCTGTCGTTCTCGCACCGGCCGCAGCTGCGGCTGCGCGGACGCGTGGCCACCATCGACGAGCTGGTGGTGACGGAGACCTGGCGGCGTCGGGGCGTGGGCCGCGCGCTCATCAAGCAGATCCTGGAGCGCTGCAAGGTGCTCAGCGCCCGTCAGCTCCAGCTCGTCTCGCCCATGGCCATCACCCCGGAGGCGCGCAACTTCTATACGGCGTGCGGCTTCTCCGAAATCGATGCGGGCGTGTTCCGCCATGTGGAGACAGAGGGCCGCCACTAGGGCCGGCTCCATCGTGTCTCCACCGGACGTCAGCGCTTCTTGAAGCTCTCCACCACCCGGTGGAGCCGCGCGCGGTCCTCGTCGCTCACGTCCGTGAAGCGCACGCCAATGGCCTCCTCCTCATCGCGCACCCACGCGATGATGCCATTGAGGTGGAACTCCTCGCCCGCGATGTCCATGGACAGCCGCACCTGCGAACCTACGTCGTAGGCCTTGCGCGTGCGCAGGCACAGGCCGCCCGCCGACACGTTGATGGAGAACACGCGCAGCGCTCGCGCGGCGTCCTCCGTGTGCTCGAAACGAACCGCGAACTTCGCCGCCACGCGCTCATCGGTGCGACGGTTCGCGTACGCGGAAGGATCTCCTGGTGCCATCTCTGCTTCCGCCACCTTGCTAGTCATGTGCACCCGCTACCCCCTGGCCACTGCTGGCGACCCGCTGCCATCCCAACCTCAGGGATTCTGACGCGCCGAGCCACCCCTTGGGCATCGGTCATCCGGCAAGTGTCCGCTGCTTTCCAGGCACGATTCAAGTGGGCCCCCACGAATGAACTCCATCAGGTAAGTCCCCGCTGACTTCGATTCGGGAGCGTGGGATGCGCGCGTGGCTCGCGGTGTTGACGGGGACCCTCTTCCTGGCGCTCTTGGCGCCTGGATGTGATGACGATGACAACAAGCCCGCGCCCAACGGTGAAGACTCCGGGGTGCCGGGGGACCCGGATGGCGGCGGGCATCCGGGAGACGGCGGGCCGAGCCCTGACTTCGCATGCAACGTCGCAAGGCAGGAAGGCTGTGGAACGGGCCAAAGCTGCCACTTCGCGGACCTGGGGAGCGGCAAGACGGGCAGCCGGTGCTTCGCGGCGGCATGCGACGTCGTCCAGCAGAACTGTGCGCAGGGTCAGCGCTGCACATACGTGAGCGCGGGCGCGACGACGGAGCGGCGGTGCGTGGAGGCGGGTGCGAGCGCGGAGGGCGCGCGGTGCACGCTGGCGCCCACGGATGGCGGCGTCGAATACGACACGTGCGCCGCGGGCCTGTTCTGCAAGGACGAGCGGCAGGACGACGGCGGCACGGGCTTCTTCTGTCGCCGGCTGTGCCACGCGACGACGCAGTGCGGGGATGCGGGCGAGTGCAACACGGTGCTGCGGCTCGCGGGCACGTCGGAGCTGCCGCTGCTGTGCGGGCCGCGCTCGCAGGCGTGCGACCCCTTCGCCCAGGGCTGCACCGCGCCGCTGAGCTGCTATCCGGCCTCGTCGGGCCCCGTCTGTGCGGGCAGCGGCACGCGCGGCACGGGCGAGACGTGCGACTTCAGCAACCAGTGCGCGCCGGGCAGCGCGTGTGTGAATACGGGGCGTGGGCTCAACTGCCGGCCGCTGTGCCGGCCCTCGGGCACTCCCGCCTGTACCGCCGGGACGTGTCGTCCACTGAATGACAATCCCGGTGTGGGCGCATGCATCCCCTGAAGCGGAGTGCCCACGCGGGGTAACTCCGTTGCCCTGAGTGGACGCCGCGAGGCCACGCAAGGGCGGCGAATGCGCACGCGAGGGACACTCGCGGCTCCGTCTCGCCCGGAGACCAGGGAGGCGTGCGCCGCGCGCCTCGGGCCTTGCGCGTGTGTCGGGTGGTCGTCGCGGGAATGAGCGGTGAGCATCGTGCGTCCTCGGGAGGGAGCGACGATGCGAATGTGGCGGACGTGGCTCGGAGTCCTGGCGTGTGTGGGCGGTGCGCAATGGGCGTGCACTCCCAGCAACGCGGAAGACCCCGTGTGGGAAGAGCCCTCTCAGGAGCAGAATGAAACCTCGAATGCGCCGGATGCGTCCGTGGAGGTGGCACCGCCGCTGGTGCTGAACGACGAGGGGCAGGTGCGAACCGCGCCCCCGCCCGCGCAGCCGACACCGCCGGCCGTGAGCTTCCAGCCCGGCTTCCATCAGGCCCTGCGCTGGTCCTACTCCGTGAGCAGCGTCACCACGTTCCGCATGCGGGTGCCGGTGGCGCGGGCCGGAGAGCGAATCCAGGTGACGTTCCGCGCGGGTGACGGAGCGCTCACGCTCCAGCGCGCCACCGTGGCGCGGGCCGGCGCGGACGGCTCGCTGGTGTCCACGCCCGTGGCCCTGAGCTTCGAGGGCAAGCCGGGCTTCACCGCGGGCGCTCGCGCCCTGGTGAGGTCGGACCCGCTCACCTTTCCGGTGACGTTCCGCGACGACCTGGCCATCACCTTCGAGGTTCGCGGCGCGCTGGCGGCCAGCGCCATCAACGCGTTTCCCGGCAGCTTCGCGCGGGTCGGCACGCACTCCCAGGCGTCGGAGGCGCTCGGTGGCGAGGCCTTCGAGCGCTCCGTGGGCGTGGCGACGGTGGACGTGGAGGGCCCCACGGGCCGGGCCTTCCTGGCGATGGGCGACAGCATCACCGAGGGCTACGTCGACCTGCGCAACGACACGCGCAACGCGTGGCCCGCGCTCGTGGAGTCGCAGCTGGGCGTGCCCGTGGTCAACGCGGGAGTCAGCGGCCAGGGTTTCTACGACGCGCTGATGCTGCTCGACGACGAGGTGCTCGCGGTGAAGGGCATCACCGACTGCCTGGTGCTCCTGGGCACCAATGACCTGGGCGACGAGGGCGCGGAGGAGCAGATGGAGACGCGGATGCTCCTGCTGGTGCAGCGGCTGGAGCCCTTCTGCCACGTCTGGGTGAGCACGCTGCTGCCGAAGGAGAAGACGAACTACGGCGCCTATGAGTACGTGAAGTCGCAGCGGCTCAGCTTCAACGCGTGGCTGCGCGCCGGAGGCACGGGCGCAGAGGTCATCGACCTGGAGTCGGTGATGAGGCGCACGGGCAACGTGCACCTCTACCTGGAAGGGCTGGGCGTGGACGGCATCCACCCGAGCACCGATGGCCACCGGGTGATGGCGACCGAGGTGGTGCGCACCCTGCGCGAGCGCGGCCAGTTGTAGCCGCGCGCGTCGCGGCGGCGGCTCAGCGAGGACCGAGCACGCCGTGCAGGACGAGCAGCTCCGCCAGCCCTGGCGGCAGCAGGAGCCAGTCGTTCTCCGCGGGCACCCAGCGCACCGGCGCGCCCGCGGCCTCCAGCTGTGCATTCACGCGCAGCAGCAAGGGCGCGAAGGTCTTCGCGGGCGCATCCCAGTCACCCTCGCCGACCTCGACCTCGACGGCGCCCGGGTCCACGACGAAGGCGTTGCGCCCTTGCAGCGGCTTCACGGCGAAGCCCGGGAGGTAGGGCTGCATGGCCGCCTCCAGTCGCTCCAGCAGCGCGCCGTCCTTGAACGGATGCGACAGCTCGAAGTCGAAGAACGTCGGGAGCTGGGACAACAGCTCCTGGCGCAACGGGTCCTCTCGGCTGTCGCGCCAGTGATGCTCCGCGAGTTCCATGGCCGTGGCAGGCACCTTCAGCTCCCACGGCTCCAGCTTCGCGAGCAGCTCGCCCATGCGCTCCACCAGCTCGTAGGGAGGCTCCGCGCGCGACACCCAGGCCACGTCGGCCACGGCCTGGCCCCGGCGCAGCCCCGTCACCCGGTCTCCCTTGCGAAGCTGGAAGGGCGGCGCGCCGGACTCCGGCTCCGGATAGAGCGGCGCGTTGAAGAGCCCCTCGCCCGAGTCCGGACGCAGCCGCGCGAAGCCGTGCTTCGGGTTGACGTCCTCCACCGTGAATGTGTCCCTGGCCATCCGACGCCTCCTCCCGGAAAGACTAACCCGTGTTGCGCATGCCGGCCGCGATACCGTTGAGCGAGAGCAACAGGGGTCTGTCGCAGTCACACGCGCTCTCGCGCTTGCGGCGCATCAACTCCACCTGGAGGAAGGACATCGGGTCCACGTACGGGTTGCGCAGGGAGATGGCGCGCTGGAGCTGGGGGTTGTGGTCCAAGAGCCGGGCCTCCCCCGTCAGCCGCTTCACCTGCCGACGCGTGCGCCGATGCTCCTGTTGAATCAGCCGCCACAGCGGGCGCGTGGACGCGGGAGCGAGCGCCGCGTACCGGCCCGCGATGGCCATGTCCGACTTGGCCAGCACCATGGTGACGTTGTCGATGACGGCCTTGAAGAAGGGCCACTGGCGGTACATGCGCTTGAGCAGCGCGGGTCCACCGGGCTCCTTCGCGAACGCCTCCAGCGCGGAGCCCACGCCGTACCAGCCGGGGATGATGGCCCGGTTCTGCGTCCAGGCGAACACCCACGGAATCGCGCGCAGCGTCTCCAGTCCTCCCGCCTTGCGCTTGCTGGGGCGCGAGCCGATGGGCAACGCGGAGATCTCCTCCACCGGCGTCGCGGCGGTGAAGAGCTCCAGGAACCGGGGGTCGTCCCACACCAGGGCGCGGTACGCCTCGCGGCCCGTCTCGGCCAGCGTGTCGAACGCGGCGCGAAACTCCTTCTCGTCTTCCGGCGACGGGCGCGGCTGCGCATCCAGCAGGTGCGGCAACACCCCTCCGACGATGAGCTCCAGCGTGCGGCGTGCGAGCTCCGGGCGCGCGTACTTGTGGTCCAGCGCCTCGCCCTGCTCCGTGGCCTTGTAGCCCCCCGCCACCGCGCCAGGAGGCAGCGCGAGGATGGCCTCCTGCGCCGGGCCACCACCGCGAGCCACCGACTCACCTCGTCCATGGAACAGCCGCAGCGGGACCGCCGCCTCGCGCGCCGCCTCGGTGAGCGCCACCTGCGCGCGGTAGAGCGCGGCGCTGGCGGCCAGCAACCCCACCTCCTTGCCCGAGTCGCTGTAGCCGACCATGACCTCTTGCGCGCCCCGCGCGTCGACGTGCTTGCGGTATTCGGGATGCGCGAAGAGCGTGCGCAGCACGTCCGGTCCGGAGTCCAGCGCGCCCAGTTGCTCGAACAGGGGCACCACGTCCACGGTGGCGCAGCCCCGCCGCGCGTCCCACAGGCCCGCATGCTTGATGCAGCGGAAGGCCGCGAGCACGTCCTCGGCGGTGCTGGCCATGCTGAGGATGAGCGTGCGGCAGGCGGGCTCTCCCGCCTCGGCCTGGGCCTCGCGCAGCTTCTCCAGCACCGCGAGCAGGCGCTTTCCACCCTCCGACGGCGCGGGCCCACCTGGCTCCAGCGAGGCCGCCGCGCTCACCGCGTCCTCGGCCGGAACACGGGCCTCCAGTTCGGCCAGGGACAGGCCCAGCGCGCACACCCGCTCGCGCATGCGTCGCACCTGTCGGAGCCCCGCGTTGCCGGCCTTCGCCTCCACCAGTGAGCGCGCCAGCAGGTCCAAATCGGAGAGCAGAGACTCCGGCGTCCGGTACGCGCTCTCGGGCATCGGCCCCGCGTCGCCGGTGCGCTGGGCCAGCACGTGGCGCAGCGCCTGATGCAGCCGCTCCTCCATGAAACGCAGCTTGCGACGCCAGGGCTCGCCCACGGTACGAGGCCCCAGGCGCTGCTCGGCCTCGGGAAGCTGCGCCGCATCGCGCTCCAGCGAGGCGAGCAGCTCCTGTGACGGCTTCGCGTGTCGGTCCGACTGGGAGAGCATCCCTCCCAGGCGCTCCAGGCCCTGCATCAAGAGACGCAGCCCGCGAGCCCGGTGCGCGCGCAACGTGTCGCCGAAGACCTCGGGCGTGACGAGCGGGTTGCCATCCATGTCCCCGCCCACCCACGAGTGGACGCGCACCGGAGTGTCCACCTGCCCGAGCGGCTCGCCGTACGCGCGCTCGAAGGCCCACTCCAGCACCTCGGGCAGCTCCGAGAGCTGCTCGGCGAGCACCTCCTCCACGTACCAGAGGATGTTCTTCACCTCGTCGCCCACGGTGGGCCGCTCGCGGCGCAGCTCGTCCGTCTGCCACAGCGTGGTGATCTCCTCGCGGAGCGACTCCACGTTGTCGGCGCTCTCGCGCGGGGTCAGCTCGCAGCGGTCCCGCTCCTCCAGCAGCCCCGCCATCCGGTAGAGCTTCTCCAGCAACGTGCGGCGCACGGCCTGCGTGGGATGCGCGGTGAGCGTCAGCGTCACCTTCATCTGTCGGAGCGCTTCGCGCACGCGTGAGGCGGAAATGCCCGCGTCCTTGAGAGACAGCAGCGTCGCCTCCAGCGAGCCTCGCTGGGGACTGGGGGACTCGGCGCCAGCATGGGCGCGGGCGCGGCGGATGCGGTGGTGCTGCTCGGCCAGATTCACGAGCTGGAAGTAGACCGAGAAGGCGCGAAGCACGGGCTCGGCCTGTTCCAGGGGCAGACGTTTCAGGATGTCCGCCAGCTCGGCCGCGGAGGCACGTCGCCCCGGCACCGGGCCACGCCGCCGCTGGATGGCCAGCCGGCGCACCTCTTCCTCCAGGTCGAACAGCTCCTGCCCTTCCTGTTCGACGAGCACTTCTCCCAACAGTCGCCCCAGCAGGCGGACATCACGACGGAGCGGCTGATCCACGGCGCGCATACGAGCCATATGTCGTGGACCGTAACCGCTTCCGCCAGGGTTCGCGCGGGCAATGTCCGGGGGCCCCCACTTCTCGTCCGACTCAGAACCCGAGGTACTCGAGCTCGTCATCCGTCAGCTGATGCAACGGCTGCCGGCTCTTGACCTCTCCCGTCCTGGGGTCGTTGTACAGCTCCGACTCGGGGAGGTTCCGCAGGACCAGCTCCAGCTTGCGGATTTGACCTCGCTCCGAGTCGATCATCTCCCGCTCACGGATGATGTTGGCGATGACCCCAGCGGGCACGACGGTGTCACGGGGAGAGCCGCCTTGAGCCTGGTAGGAGACGAAATCAGACTCTTTGTTCTGGTACTGGATGACCAGGGTGGCCAGACGCTCGGGGTCGATCTGGTACTCGTCGCGAATTCGCTGCAGCCGGCCTTCGCGCTCTGCGATGCGCTTCTCAAGCTCCTCGACCTTCTTCCGCATTGCCCCGCGAAGGTCGGGGGTCGTCTTGGTGTTGTAGCGAACGGACTCGAACAGCTCCGCAGGACGCTCGATGCGATAGCCCATGGTCCAGCTCCTCGTTTGATTCGTCGTATTGGGATGGCGATGGCCGCGCTGAAGGCAACCTGAACCGACCCGCTGGGGGGGTCGGCCAGCGAGCCACCGCGCCGACGGCTCGGCCAGCAACGAGCTGACCAGGCTCCGTGCCAAAGGGGGGCTCTGATGCGGTCCGGCCATGAGCAGGAGCGGCGCCCCTTCACACCACCTCTCGCCCCCCACCCGACCAGGCGAGCGCCGACGATTCCAGCAGGCACATCCGGTATGGTCCCCCCGTGAGCTTGAGCCGCCCCTTCCCCCGTGGGCTCCTACCCCTCGTCCTGCTGGTGCTGTGCGTCGCGCACGTCGCGCTGGGGCTGGTGCTGCTCCCCGGGAGCATGTTCGCCAAGTACCCCGACAGTGCTCGCCTGCTGATGACGGACCGGATGCTCCCCGAGCAGGGCGCGGACTTCAGCCCGCTCTACCTGCTCCTCAACGTCGCGCTGTCCCCCACTGCGCTGCGGTGGGTCCAGAGCCTCGCGGGCGCCCTCGGACTCATCGCCGTCTATGTGCTCGGCGCCCGACTGCTGTCGCGAGCCGTGGGCCTGCTCGCCGCCGCGCTCGTCGCGGTGACGACGCCGGTGCTGCTTTATGAGGCCACCCTGGAGCCGGACCTCCTGGTGATGGTGCTCAACCTGGGCGCGCTCGCGCTGCTCGCCCACGCGAGGCCTGGCTTCCGGACACGTTGGCTGGTGGGCACGGGCGTCCTGCTCGGACTCTCCGCGGCGACGCGCCCCACGGGGCTCGCCATCCTCGTCCTCGCCACGGGCTGGGTGCTATGGGAGACCCGGCACGCGGCGCGACGCACCGGCCTCAAGGTGGCCGGAGTGCTGCTCGTCACGGGGCTGTTCTCCTCCTGGCTGCCCGCGCAGGTCATCCGCGCGACGGTGGGCTCGCATCTCGGCGCGACCATGAGCGCGGGCGCGGTGCTGCACATGGGCAACCGGCCCGAGGGCACCGGCCTGGGCGCCCAGCCCCCCACGCTCATCAAGCAGTACGAGGCCCAGCTCCGCTCTCCCGAGCGGCCTGACCACGCCCACAGCCTCTACCGCCAGTTCGCTCGCGCGGAGGCAGGTGAAGACCTCTCCCCCACTCGCACCGAGTTGTACTGGATGCGCAAGACGCTGAACTTCGCGCTGGAGGAACCGGGCACCTTCCTGGGCCTCTTCGGTCGCAAGCTGGCGTTCTTCCTCTTCGGCCCGGAGGGACACGACCTGGTCGAAGTGCGCCGGGCCGAGGCGGGACTCGCGGGCCTGCCGCTCCTGAATGCCCAGGTCCTCGGGCTGCTGGGACTCGCGGGGCTGGGCGTGATGTTCGCGCGGCGACGGCCCATCGGTCTCGTCGTGCTGTACCTCGCGGCGAGCACCGCGCTGGCCGTGGGCTTCTACGTGGTGAGTCGTTATCGGGTGGCCGCCCTACCCGCGTGGGCACTGCTCGCGAGCGCCCTCGCCGTCGCGATGTTCGAATCGCGACGTCAGCCTCGCGTGTTGAGCGCCAGCGTGGCGGCCTTGGCGCTGTGCCTGGCGCTGCCGTCATTCTTTCCCTTCGTCCGTGACGTGGACCGGATGTTGGAACGCACCGAGGCGGTCGGCAGCCCGGGCACCGCGCTGAACGAGGCCCTGCGCGCGGGCCACTATGACGAAGCAACGCGGGCCTTCGAACAGCTCCAGGCAGCGCATCCGTTCACCGCGCTCAGCCGAGCCTTGCGCGGTGTCCCCTTCGAGTCACCCGCCGTCGCCGAGCGTTCCGGAGCGCTGTCCGTGGAGAAGCTCGGGCTCGATACGCCCATGGACCTCTACTTCGCCTCGGAGCTGGCGCGGCGAGCGGGCCACTGTGAGCAGGCGCTCGACGCGGCGAGGGCGGCACAGGCCGCGGGCTATCGGGGCGCTCTCTATGACACGTCGCTGGATCCGGCCCTCGTCGTGGCGGACTGCCTGCTCACACAGGGCGACCGCGCGGGGGCACTCAAGGCAGCGGCGGCGTCCCTGGAGCAGCGAGGCGGAACGCTGGATGCGCTGGCCTTCGCGGTCGTGGGAGCCGAGGTATTGCCCGAGGCAGCGGGCGAGCAACGCGCGCGCTGGGAGGCAAGGCTCTTCGCGATGCACGACCTGTTGAGCGCACGACATGCGCGAGGACTGGCGCGCGTGCGGTGGGGTTTGTATGCGGGCGCGCTGGAGGATGCGGACGCGGTGCTCGCCGCCGTTCCCGACCTCGCCGTCACCCACCATCTGCGGGCCGTGGCACTCACGGGCCTGGGCCGATACGCCGACGCGCTGCGAGCCTATGCGCGGGCGCTGCAGGCCCTGCCGGGCTTCAACTTCGCGACCGCACCCCTGGAGAAAGCCGTGGCGGCGGGACTCGCGGCGGCCCCCAAGGCGCCAGCCATGCTGAACGTGGCCGCCGAGCATCACCTCCGCGCGGGACGCCTGGAGCTGGCACGCGAGCTGGCGACACGCGCGAGTACCCTCGCCCCGAATGACGAGGGCCTCGCGTGGCTCGCCAAGGAGCTGGCCGAGGCGCGCTCCTCCGAAGTCCCCATCCCGCCCC
>NZ_JABUMQ010000328.1:0-12587 GCF_013336645.1 Myxococcus sp. CA039A
GATGCCCAGCGGTGCGCCCCACCCTCCCAATTGCTGGCGAAGCACTCCCTGCGTGGAGACCTCCCAGGCCACCAGCGATGACGCGATGAGCGTGGCCACGGAGGCCACGCCCGCGACCAGGCGCACCCCCGCGCGCCCCACCAGCAGCGCCAGCACCGCACCCATCAGCGGAAGCGCGACGGGCCACGCCATCAAGGCCGTGTCCGCCATCATGGACCTTCTCCGCCGGGGCCTGGCGGTCGCTCGGAAGCCCGTGCCTCCTGGGCGCGGAGCCGGGCCATGCGTCGAGCCAGGGCCACGCCCAGCGCCGTCGAGCTCACCGACACGACGATGCCCGTGAGCACCAGCGCGTGGGGCACGGGGTCCGGCACGCCCGACGGCGCGCGCCGTGCCAGGGCGACCAGGACAATCAACACCCCGGAGCCCGCGATGTTCGAGGCGAGGATGCGCTTCACCACGTGCTGATGGGAGAAGAGCCCCACCAGCCCCACGCTGAACATCGCCACGCCCGACAGCGCGTAGACGGCCCACGGGTTCATGGCTCGCCCTCCGCTCCCGCTCTGGGGGGACGCGTGCCTGGGAAGAACATCAGCAGCACCATGGCGATGGTGACCGTCAGCGCCAGCTCCACGACGAAGATGAGCGTGCCCGCGTATAGCCTCGGGAGTTCCAGCAGACTCCTCCCGGTGAACAGCGGCGCCACCGCCACGCCGATGAAGAGCATGGGCCCGGTGAGCAGCGCCCACCTCACCTGCCAGGAGGACATCCGGGGCGGCCCCATCCGCATCGTGAGGAGGGCCACGACGCCGCCTCCCGCGAGGATGGCGCCCGCCTGGAACGCCCCTCCTGGTCCATGGTCCCCCACCCACACCAGGTAGCCCGCCACCAGCAGCAGGGCCGGTATCATCATCCGGAACAACTCTCCGGTGAGCGGGTCATCTCCAGCGTCCGGGGTGGGCCGCTCGCTGCGCGGATTCACCGCCCGCGCCCCCAGCGCGGCCACCAGCAACACCGCGATTTCCAGCAGCGTGTCGTAGCCCCGGAAGTTCAGCAGCACCGCCGTGACGGGGTGCTTCACCCCGCTTTCCTCCCGCCGCGCCTCCACCAGCGGCCCCAGCCCCGGGCTGTCGGCGGGAAGCGCGAGCACGGCCCACCCGAGCATGAGCGTGGACGCGGCGACCGCCAGCAGGGCCCAGGGCCTGCGCCGGCCCCGCGCGCGAATGTCGGGCGGCGTCTCCTCCGTCCAGCTCAACGTGTGCATCAGCAGCGCGCCGGTGAGGCCCGTGCCCACCGCGGCCTCCACCAGCGCGATGTCCGGGGCCTCCAGCCTCGCCCAGCCCAACGCGGACAGCAGTCCGAACGCGACGAAGAGCACCACCGCCTGGGACAGCGACTCGGTCCGCAACACCAGCCACGCCAGCAAGGGGAGGCACAGCGCGAGGACCCCATCGAGCAGCACATCCATCATGGCTCCCGCCGTCCTCCCCAGGGCGCCGCGCCCCTGCCACGGAGCGCCGCGCGGGCGATGAGCTGGCAGGTGAAGGCGCTGGAGATGAGGACGAAGAACCAGACGAGGAGCAGCTTGAGCGCCGTCGCCCACGAGCCCGACTGGAGCGCCAGCCCCACCACCACCAGCCCCAGGCCCAGGTTGTCGACCTTGGTGAGCGCATGCAGCCGGCAATACACATCCGGGAAGCGCAGCACGCCCACCGTGCCCGCCAGACAGAAGGCGCCGCCGCCGAAGAGGAACGCCGCGGAGAGGAAGTCCAGGGGGCTCATGGCCTCGGCTCCTTGTCCGAGCCAGGGGCTGCATCGCTCCCCACCGCGAAGCGTACGAAGGCCACGACGGTGACGGGCGCCAGCAGGGCGAAGACCAGGGCGACGTCACGCAAGGCATCCCTGCCCGCATCCGCCGCGAGCAGGATGAGGACGCCCACGCCCGTCGTCCCGAAGAGCTGCGCCACGATGAAGCGGTCGGTGACGGTGGGACCGCGAATGACTCGCACCATCCCCGCGAGGATGTTCAGGAGCAGGAAGAAGGCCAGGCCCGTGCGCAGCTCATGCATGCGCGGGCTCCGGCGGAGGCAGCCCCAGTCCGAAGAGTCGCGACACGCGCCACTCCAGGTTCTTCAACTCGTGCTGGATGCCCTCGCCCCGGTCCACGAGCGAATGCACCACCAGTTCGTCCCCGAGGACGTCCGCGTTCAACGTGCCCGGCATCAGGCTGAGGGTGATTCTGAACACCATCTGGGGCGCGCCTCCGGGCAGGCTCATCCGATATCGGACGAACACGGGAGAGATGGGCATGCTCGGCGCGAGCGCGCGGCGCGCCACATCGAAGCCGCCGTGGACGGAGCCCGCGAGGAAGTAGCCGGCGAAGCGCACCACCTCCGTGAGTCGCCACCCGTAGCTTCGGGGCGGACTCAGCAGGAAGCTCACCACCGACACCGTCGCGACGACGGGCACGCCGAAGATGAAGCTGCTCGGGTCTCCGTCACATAGGGCCCACCACGCCATGCCCACGAAGACGACGCGTGCCACCGCGCTCTTCCAGGCGCCCGCACGGAACCAGGACCCCACCTTCTGGAGCCCCCCCGTGTTCCTCCGTGTCTTGCCTGCATCCCCTGGGTCCACGGGTCAGGACCCTAGTGCCAGCCCCACGGCCCACGTCGGACCGAGTCAGCCTCCGCGTTCGTCACCGGACGCTTACCGGACGCAGGGACTTCGAGACGACTGTCGCGCTGTGAAGCCGCCATCCCCCGACAGGGGGACCGCGCTCCGCCCCGCCCGGGGGTGGGGAGCCCTGGCGTCGACGGCTAGCGTGACTCCATCGCAGTCATCCCCTCGGAGTCACGCCCATGAGCATCATCACGACGAAGGACGGAGCGCGCATCTATTACAAGGACTGGGGCAAGGGTCAGCCCATCGTCTTCAGCCATGGCTGGCCGCTGAGCTCCGACAGCTGGGACGAGCAGCTCTACTTCCTCGGCTCCAATGGCTTTCGCTGCATCGCGCATGACCGCCGTGGCCATGGCCGCTCCACGCAGACGTGGGATGGCAACGACATGGACACCTACGCCGACGACCTCGCGGCGCTGCTCGACACCCTGGACGTGAAGAACGCCATCCTCGTCGGCTTCTCCACTGGAGGCGGCGAGGTGGCCCGCTACATCGGACGGCATGGGACGAAGCGCGTGGCCAAGGCGGTGCTCGTGGGCGCGGTGCCTCCGCTCATGCTGAAGTCGGCCGCCAACCCCGGCGGACTGCCCATCGAGGCCTTCGACGGCATCCGCGCCGGAGTGCTCGCCGACCGCTCGCAGTTCTTCAAGGACCTCACCACGCCCTTCTACGGCGCCAACCGCCCGGGCTCGAAGGTCTCCCAGGGCGCGCGGGACGCGTTCTGGCTCGCGGGCATGCAGTGTGGCCTCAAGCCGGCCTACGACTGCATCAAGGCGTTCTCCGAGACGGACCTCACCGAGGACCTCAAGAAGTTCGACGTCCCCACGCTCATCATCCATGGCGACGACGACCAGATCGTCCCCATCGGCGCGTCGGCGCACCTGTCGTCCAAGCTCATCAAGAACTCCACGCTGAAGGTCTACGCTGGCGCGCCGCACGGTCTCTCCGTGACGCACCGGGAGCAGTTCCACTCGGACCTGCTCGCCTTCGCGAAGTCCTGACGTCTTCGCCACGACTCAGGGCGTGCCCTCCCCGGTCACGCCCACGCGAATGACCTGGGTGGTGGAAGCACTCACGCCCCTGCCATCCGTCGCGGTGAGCGTGACGGTGTAGCGGCCCACCTGGGTGTAACGGTGCTCCAGGTAGGCCGCGTCGGACGTCGTGCCGTCGCCCAGGTCCCACCGGAAGCGCTGAAGCCAGCCCCCTGGGTCCGTCGTCGTGCTCGTCGTCGCATCGAGGAACACGTCCAGCGGCGCGGAGGCACCGGAGAAGGGACCTCCGGTGATGCGTGGCACCGGACGCGGGCCTCCGCCGCTCGATGGCGCGAGCAGCTTGCGAATCGTCGACGCGCCCTGGTCCACGACGAGCACGTCTCCGTTCGGCAGTCCCGCGACGCCCGTGGGCAGACTGAAGGTCGCCTGCTCGGCGGCGCCGTCCCGCGCGCCATGCGCCCCCGTCCCCGCATAGGTGCGCACCTGTCCACCGACGAGCGCGCGGATGCGCTCGTTGCCGGTGTCCGTCAGCAGCAATCGCCCGTCGACATACGCCGCGCCCAGCATGGGCAGGAACAGCGCCGCGCCTCCCGCGCCATCCGCGAAGCCCCCTGTGACGGCTCCGGCCACGGTGGAGGTGGTGAAACTGGCATCCATCGCCACCCGCCGGATGAGCCGGTTGCCCGTGTCCACCACCCACAGCGCGCCCCCGCCGAAGGCCACCGCCGTCGGCCGATGGAAGCGGGCCTGCGCGGCGGGGCCGTTGGTGCTGCCCGAGCCCCGGGCGCCAATCACCGTGGTGACCTTCCCTTCCGGAGAGATGCGCGCGAGCCGATGGTTGAAGGTGTCCGTCACGTACAGGTCCGCGCCCGCGAACGTCACGCTGCCAGGCGTCTGGAAGCGCGCGGCGGTGCCCACGCCATCGCTCTTGCCCTGTCGTCCGTCCTTCGAGCCCGCGAAGGTGCTCACCGTCCAGCGTCCATCCCGAGCGATGCGGACGATGCGGTGATTGCCCGTGTCCGCCACGTAGAGGGTGCCATCCGGGGCGATGGCGATGGACTCCGGCGAGCGCAGCGCCGTCGTCGCGCCCGGCCCCTCTCCCACGCCCGGCGTCCCCGTGCCTGCGATGGTGGTGACGGTGCGAGCCTCGTCATTGGCGATGCGTCGCACCGCGTGGTTGCCCGTGTCCGCCACGAACACCGTGCCCGTTCCATCCACGGCCACACCCACGGGCCTGCGGAAGCGCGCCTGTGACGCCGGGCCATTCACGAAGCCTTCCTGGAACGCGCTCCCGGCGAACGTGGAGACCCCGGCGGACTGGCCCGTGCGGTCCACGGGCCGGGGGTTCCGCGCGCCGAAGGTGTCCCCGTCGAGCGTGGGCACCAGGCCTGCCTTGCGCATCACGTTGTCGGTGATGCGCTGCACGCGGAGGTCGGCGAAGTGGGGATGGGACAGACCTTGAGACCAGGAGATGCCGCCACTGGAGAAGACGAACGCGCCGGAGGGTGCGGTGTAGAGGCCGGAGGTGTGCCAGTTGGGCTCGCCCTTGTTGCTGATGGCCGGGGACTGCGCCAGCGGGATGAAGCCCGGGGGAGAAGCGCCGTTCGTCCACGCGCGGTCGATTTCGTAGCCGACGACGGCGGGGATGGAGTCACCCTGCGCGAGCCCCGTACCCGCGAAGGGCCAGGCTCCGGGCGTGCGCACGACGTAGGGCTGGGGAATGATTCCCCACGCGTCGGACATCACCCCCACGAGCCCGTTCTCCGGCTCACCGAGCAGCGCGTTGCGCCAGCGGACGGTGACGAGCGGCGTGCCCGCGAGCGGGTCCTCCGCGCGGGCCTCGTCCTTGTAGCAAACCTGCTTGCGCCGCGACGCGCCCGCGGTCGAGGACTCCAGGCGGATGAGCCAGCAGCTCGTGTCACTGCCGAGGAACGCCAGGTTCACACCTGACGCGAGCGCCGCGTCCACCGCCGTCCGGGCCGGGCGGGACCAGTACTCGTCATGCCCCACCGAAAGGAACAGCCGCTGCCCCAGCAGCAGGGAGGGGTCCCTGTCCACGTCGACATTGGTGACGTAGGACAGCTCGTAGCCTTTCGACTCGGCCCACAACACGAAGTTGTGCGTGGCGTAGAAGTACTCACCCGCGCCATTGCCATCCACGTAGGGCCGGTCGAACGAGACGACCTTGGCGTGGCCTCCCGACAGCCCCAGTGAGTCGCTGTAGAGGCTCTCGCCGCCCCAGGCGTTGTAGGCCTGGAAGGTGGTGAACGGAATCTGCAGGACGCCCGTGTTCTTCCGCTCGTCCGCGCGGACGACGAAGATGACGTAGGACTGGGGCCCGTCGTCGCGCCGCAGCTTGAGCAGGTAGACGCCGCTGGGCCAGCTCGCCTGCGTGGGGACGGTGAAGCTGGTGGGCCAGCGGCACTCGACCAGTCCCGTCGTCCGGTCCGCCACGGGCGTGGGCTGGGAGCCGATGGTGATGGGGCCGCCGGACGCCATCTTCCGGGAGCCGGTCCCCCCGTAGTAGCCCATGCGGAAGAGTTCCCAGCTCACGGGGCGCGCGCCGTCCGTGCGGACGTGGATGTCAATGGACTCGCCCCGCTGCACGCTGGTCGCTCCGGCGTATCCCTCCAACTGGGCGCCCGTGGCGGTCTGGCTCAGCCTCCACTCCGTCGTGCCGGGACGACGTGCCTCTGGGCCTTCCGGAGTGACCAACATCATGCCCACCATCATCAAGACGATTGCCAACCCCATGCGCGCACCCCTCCCGCGCCCGTTGTCATCGCCGACCAAATCCCTCTCAATCCGTCCTGCCCTCGAATGGGCGGCCGCCAACAATGGCGCCTCACTCTGTGCCGGGGCTGACGGGACGAATGTCTGACATGGCCGACCGGGCACGGGCCTCGCGTCGCGCGCGCTTGCCCTGGCGTCAATGACACCCACGTTTCCCGACCCAATGCGGGCTCAGGGGTTTCCACGAGGTCGGGTGGGTCAGCGCGACACTTCGTTGATTGGTCGACCCGTGGGCATGCGGGGCTGGTCGGCGCTGACGTGGTGCCTGGCTTAGACTGCGCCAGCCATGTCCAAGACGGTCCTCACTCGAAACAATGTGCAGGTCGTCGGCAGGGGCGACGACGTGCTCGTGCTCGCCCACGGCTTCGGCAACAATCAGAAAGCGTGGCACAACCAGGTGCGTGCCTTCGAGGATACGCACCGCATCGTCCTGTTCGACCATGTGGGCGCCCTGGGCTCGGATTTGGAGGCCTACAGTCCGCATCGCTACGCGAGCCTGGAGAGCTACTCGCTGGACTTGATTGAGGTGCTGGAGGCCGTCCAGGCGCGCGATGTCTTCTACGTGGGCCACTCCATGAGCGGGATGATTGGCCTGCTGGCGGGGCTGGTCCGTCCGGAGCTCTTCCGCTCCATGCTCTTCATCAGCGCGTCGCCGCGCTACATGAACGCCCCCAACTACCTGGGCGGCTTCGAGCGGCCGGACATCGACGCGCTGTACGAGACCATCGAGAAACACTTCGACGCCTGGGCCAGCGGCTTCGCGCAGGCCGCCGTGGGCCCCTCCGCGACACCCGAGATGGTCCGGGCCTTCTCCGAGTCCCTCGTCGCGCTGCGACCCGACATCGCCATCGGCGTGATTCGCATCATCTTCGAGTCCGACTTCCGCGAGCAGGTCGCCCGACTCACCATTCCGGCCTGGGTCGTCCAGCCGCTCAACGACTTCGCCGTCCCGAACAGCGTGGGCGAATACCTGGCGAAGAGCCTGCCCCAGGGGCAGCTTCACCACGTCCCCAATCAGGGACACCTGCCGCACCTGACCGCGCCCCACGAGGTCAACACGCTCATCGCCAAGGCACTCGCCGCCTCGTGAGTCTGTCGCGGAAGGATGCCTCCGACCCGGGTGAGCCCCCGGGACCACCGAGCGTGGACCCCTCGGTGACGGAGCTGATGGTGGCCTCGGTGAAGGCCCTGTCCCTCCGGGATGGCGGTCAGCTCGCGAGGGTGCTGGAGGTGGTGCGCCAGGCCTGTCGCGCGGACGTGGCCGTCAGCCTGCGCCGCATCGACGCTGTCACGGTCTTCGAGCTGGCGGGCACCCCCGCCACGCGCCCCCGGCTGGCCCACCTGGGAGAGCTGCTCTTCCGAGGGGTGCTGGGCGAAGCGGAGTGGCGCTTCTTCGAGCCGAGCCCCACGGACCTGGCGCTTCCGGCGCCCCTGCGCGGGGCCATGGCCGTGCTGCCGTGGCAGTCCGTCGATGACCGCAAGGGGGGCCTCGTCCTGCTTCGCCAGGACCCCTCGCCCTTCACGTCCACCGAGCAGGAAGCCCTCCGGGCCTTGTCCGGGCTCCTGCTCACCGCCGCGCGCGAGTGCGATTTGGAAGGCGCGACGGAGACGCTGCGCGCGCGCGTGGACTCCATCACCGACGCGGTGCCCTGCGGGCTCGTCTTCCTGGAGCAGAACCGCGTGGAGACGTGGGTGAACAAGCCGGGTGCCACGCTGCTCGGCCTTCCGGAGGGACAGGTGGCCGCCCACCTCATGTCCCGCGCCATGGCCACCCTGCGTGAGCGCGCGACGAACCGCGCGCGAATCGAGGAGCGGATGGCGCGCATGTTCGACGGCAGCGAGCCGGAGCTGCGCAACATGCTCTGGCACTTCGAGTCACCGCACCAGACGCTGTCCGTCTCCTGCGTCCCCGCGCGCCGAGGCTCCGCGCGCGGCCGGCTGTGGGCCTTCCTCGACGTCACCGAGGCCCAGGACGCCCTCTCCGCGATGGGCGAGAAGAACGTGGCCCTGGACGCGGCGCGCGCGGAGGCCGACGCGGCCAATGCCGCCAAGTCCAGCTTCCTGGCCAACATGAGCCACGAGATTCGCACGCCCATGAATGGCGTGCTCGGCATGGCCCAGCTCCTGCGCGACACATCGCTCACCGAGGAGCAGAAGGAGTGCGTCGACGTCATCCACACCAGCGGCGACGCGCTCTTGCGCCTCATCAACGACCTGCTCGACTTCTCCAAGATTGAAGCCGGCGCCTTCGAACTCGACAGTCAGTCCTTCTCGCTGCGCCAGGGCATCAAGGAGTGCATGGGACTGCTGAGCCCCCAGGCGTCCACCCGGGGGCTCTACCTGCGGCACTCGGTGGACGAGGACGTGCACGACGCATTGCTTGGCGACAAGACGCGACTGCGGCAGGTCATCGTCAACCTGGTGGGCAACGCGCTCAAGTTCACCCACGAGGGCGGCGTCTCCGTCCACGTCTCGAAGGGAGAGGCGCCCCCCGACGCCGAAGCGAAGAGCTGGCCGTTGCGCATCACCATCCAGGACACGGGCATCGGCATCCCCACCGAGCGAATGAATCGGCTCTTCCGCTCGTTCAGCCAGGTGGATGCGTCGACGAGCCGCCACTACGGCGGCACGGGCCTGGGGCTCGCCATCAGCCTGCGGCTGGCGGAGATGATGGGCGGCACCATCCGCGTCCAGAGCACCGTGGGCGTGGGCTCCATCTTCACGCTCGAAGTCGTCCTCAAGGAAGGACAGGTGGTCCCCACGCGACCCACCGTCGAGCTGGACGGCACCCTGGGCAAGCGCCTGCCGCTGCGCATCCTGTTGGTGGAGGACAACCCCATCAACCAGAAGGTCGGCCTGCGCCTGTTCAAGAAGCTGGGCTACGAGGCCGACGTCGCGGGCAATGGCGAGGAGTCGCTCGGCGCGCTGGAGCGCGAGCCATATGACGTCGTCTTCATGGACGTCCACATGCCCCAGATGGATGGCCTGGAGGCCACCCGGCGCATCCGCGCGGACGCGCGGCGCTATGGAAACCCTCGCATCATCGCGATGACGGCGAGTGTCATCCAGGGAGACCAGGAGCTGTGTCTCCAGGCGGGGATGAACGACTTCGTGACCAAGCCCGTGGAGGCGTCGGTGCTGGTGGCGGCGCTGGAGAACGCGGCGGAGGCACCTCGCTTCGCACCGCCTCCCGCGCCCCCCGCCGTCGCGTTCGACCCGGCCGCCTTCCAACGACTGGAGCTGCTCACCGGCCCGGACCGGAGCGAACTTGCCACGCTGGTGCGCGACTTCCTGCGCAACGCCGACAAGCACCTGTCAGCGTTCCGTCTCGCCCTGGAGGAGAACGACGCGGCCGCGCTGACCCGGCACGCGCACAGCCTGCGCTCCAGCGCGGCCCTGTTCGGCGCGGCGCGCCTCTCGCGGACCTGCGAGGAGCTGGAGGCCCGCTCACAGCAGGAGCCGCCGGAGCACCTGAGCGCGCAAGTGGACTCCGCCCTGCGCGACTTCGAGGAGGCCCGCCAGGCCTTGATGGAGGCCGTGCCCGAGGCCTGTCCCGTGGGGACACCGCCTTCGGACTCCAGCGCTTGAGTCACCCGAACGGCGCGGCGACCCCGGGAGGCAGCAGGTCATCGAGCCGCGCATCGGGCGTCTCCACGACGCGGCCCAGCAGGTGGCGGAAGCGCTCCGCGAGCTGTTCGACTTCCACGGGCTTGAACACGTCAGCGGCGTACTCGAAGGCGCCCCGCAGGCCTCCCTCGTCCTCGCGCAACAGCAACGTCAGCTCATGGCGGGCCGTGCCGGGGACGGACGCATCCGGCGTGTCCGACAACAGCGTGCAGCACAGGCCGGGAATGGTCAGCTCGAAGGTGGCCAGACTCTCGAACACGCATGCGGCCCGCACCCTCGGCGGCGCGCCCCCGGCGTCGCGGACGTGCCGCACCACCTCGTCGAACGGCAGCTCCTGATGACTCAGGTCCTCCGTGGTGCGGACGCGGTGGCGCGCCAGCAACTCCCGGAACGAGGGGTTGCCCGTCAAGTCACACCGGAGCGCCACGGTGTTGGCGAGATACCCCACCACGTCGCGAAGCTCGCGCCGCCCCCGGTTCGCCACCACGGTGCCCAGCAGCACATCCTCCTGGCCCGCATGCGAGCGCAGCAGCACGGCGAAGGCGGCCGAGAGGGCGGTGAACAACGTCGCGCCTTCCCTGCTCGCCAGCGCCTTCCAGGCCGACGTCAGGGCCACGGGAACCTCGAAACAGACCAGTCCTCCCAGCCGCGGGTCCTCGGCATCGGCGTTCCTCGACGCGAGCGTCAGGGCGGGCACCCCGTCCAGCCGCGCGCGCCAGTACTCACGCTGCCGCTGCGCTGCCTCTCCGGAGAGCCACGCATGCTCCCAGCGCGCCACGTCCGCCACCTGACGCGACGGTGGGGCCAGCGGCGATGGCACCCCCGCATGGAAGACGCGATACAGGGACGCCAGTTCCCGACCGAACACGCCGAGCGAGGACCCATCCGTGATGAGCTGATGCTGCGTCACCAACAACACATGGGTCTGGTCCGCCAGCACGACCAGGGCCGTGCGAATCAGCGGTCCGGCCTGGAGGTCGAAGGGCGTGCGCCCCTGCGCCTCATGGAGTGTCCGGAAGGACGCGGAGCCCAGCGCTCGTCCCAGGTCCCCGTCCAGTTCCGCGCGCAGGTCCACGACAGGCATCTCCAGCCGCGACGGTGATGCCACCACCTGCGTCAGCCGCCCGTCCTGTTCGTGAAACGTCGTCCGGAACGACTCATGCCGTCGCACGATTTCCTGGAGGCTGAGCCTGAGGGAGTCGACATCCAGCGGACCGTCGAATCGCAGCCCCAGGTGGACATGGAAGCGAGCACTTCCCGACTGGAGCTTGTTGAGTCGCCAGAGCTGCTGCTGGCCCAGGGACGCGGGAGTCGCACCGCCGGACGCCCACGTCGACTCGGTGGACTCGCTCGGAGGTGCCTGGGCGAACAGGTCTCCCGGCGAAGCCAGGGCACGAGCCAGGGCTTCGATGGAGCGCTGCTCCCAGAGGAAGGACAGGGTGAGCGGCAAACCCAACCACTGCTCCAGGTCATGCGCCAGGGAGATGGCCCCCATGGAGTCGAGCCCCTGCTCCACCAGGGGACGCCGCGTGTCGATGGAGGCCGCGGGCATCTGCCAGTAGAGGGCGAGCCACTCCACCACCCAGCCCTCGATGGTCACATTGTGAGCAGGCAGCCGGGATTCGTTCTTCACGCAAGCACTTCCACTCCAGTTGAGGTGGGTGCGTGACCGGGCGACGTCAAGGACTGCTTCCAATAGTCTGACATTCAGGCGTGCACGAGCAGACGCGGCCCGCCACCGGGCGTCACCTGCCAATCCCTCCCGTTCCGATACACGCGCGCCCAGGTGCTCCACGGTCCAGGGTCGCTGTCGAATGCCTTGCGGAAGGCCCCGCGCGGCTCACCGTGCCTGGCGAAGCGCGCGTCGAAGTCGGAAGTCCACCAGCGCGTCCACCGCCCGGGCCACCTGGGGAAAACGCGGCGTGGCGAACGCCCGCATCCGCTCGGCCACTGGAGGGCCCTCGCCCTGCTGAGCACCGAAGGCCTGCTCCTCGATGGTGAACCCGAGCACGTCATCGAGCAACGCGAAGGTGGCCTGGCCCGCCTCCTGCCTCGCCCTCACCCACGCGCACGGCGACGCCGTCATCGTCCCCATGGGGGATGGCATCGTCGCGGACGCCCGGCGCGAGCACACGCCCCTCAAGCAGCCGCTCCCCCCTGGACGAGCTGCGGGCGAGCCTCACGCGCGTGGCGGGCTCCGACTTCGGGATGCGAGAGCCCCGGTGGCTGTCGCGCTTCGGCAACGAGACGCGGCTGGCGGAGGCGTACCGGCAAGGCCGCGTGCTGCTCGCCGGTGACGCCGCTCGCCGAGCACCTCGGAGGACTCGATGTCGCCTACCCGGACGCGCCCGTGCCTTCGCCCCACCGGGCCCTGCCCTCACCGCCGGGTTGGACGGGCGGGGGCCGCGCTTCGCGGGCAGGGCGGCCCCCGCCCGGCCAACCCGGCGGTGAGGGCAGGGCCCGGGGGGGCGAAGGCACGGGCGCGGCCGGGTAGGC
>NZ_JABUMQ010000329.1:0-12563 GCF_013336645.1 Myxococcus sp. CA039A
CCGGAGCGGCGGGACGCGCCACCACGGGGCGCTCCGACGGCAGACGGCCGGGCTCCACGTCACCCATGTCCACGCGGCCGCGGAAGCTGGCGCCGTCCACGATGATGACGCGCGGTGCGTGGATGTCACCCACCATGCGTCCTTCGCGGGTCAGCTCCACGCTCTCGGTGGCGTTGATGTTGCCCACCACCACGCCGCTGACGATGGCGTTGCGCACCGCCACGTTGGCCTTCACCACGCCCGACGGCTCCACGATGAGGGTTCGGCTGAGCGTCAGCTCGCCCTCGACGCGGCCCCGGACGGTGAGGTCCTCATCGCCCGTCAACCGACCGCTGATGAGGATGGAAGGCCCCACCACGGTGTTGTTGACGTCGTTGTTACCGCTCAACTCCTTCGGGGTGGCCACGAATCAGCGCTCCTTCATGTCCATGTCGACGTTGCCCTTGAAGGAGGCACCATCGGCGATGAGGATGCGGGGCGCCTTGATGTCGCCCACGACACGGCAGTCCGTCTTCAGCTCGACCTTGTCGCTGGCGACGATGTTGCCCGTCACCCGGCCGGCGATCTCCACGTTCTGCGTTTCGATGTCCGCCTCGACGACGCCACTGCCCTCGACGTAGAGGCTCTCCTTGAGGGAGATCTTCCCCTTCACGGTGCCCTGGATGACCAGGTCCTCGTCTCCGGAAATCTCTCCGTCGATGACGATGCTCGAACCAATGACCGTATTCGCCATGAGTGTTGTCCGCCCTCTAGAAAGGTGTGTGCCGCGCCGTCAGCGCCGCGGCGTGAGCTTCAGATGTCGTCTGGCAGCCGGACGTCCATCTCGATGGAGCCGTTGAACACGGCGCCATCCTCGATGACGATGCGAGGCGCCTTGATGTCGCCGGCCACCTTGGCCGAAGCGTTGATGGCCACGCGAGTCGAGGCGTCGATGTTGCCGCTCGCCTCGCCGTTGATGGTCAACTCCTCGGCGCGGATGTCCGCCTGCACCTTGCCGGTGCTCTCGATGGTGAGGTGGTTCTTCAGGGCAATCTGCCCCTCCACCCGTCCCTCGATGACAAGGTCCCCACCGCCCGTGAGGTTCCCCTTGATGACGATGCCCTTACCGATGATGCCCGTTTCACCCGTTGCCATGCGGTGACCTCACCCAGAGCCCGCTCCTTCCGAGGAGCCGAGCGCTTTGATTATGTCAGAGATGCGCGGAGATCCAGCCGGAGATATCCCGGAACACCTCGGCGCGCCCCACCTCGTTGAGCGGCTCGTGCCTCATGCCGGGGTACTCCTTGAACTTCTTGTCCGCCGAGCCCGCCGTCTCGAAGAACACCCGCGCCGCCGCCGGCGCCGCCACCCCGTCCTCGGCTCCGCAGAGCACGAACAGCGGGACTTGAATCTTCGGCGCCAACAGCATCGCCTCCGCCTGGGCCTTCGTGGATTCGATGAACCAGCGAGGCGTGGCGATGGACAGGTAGAGCGGGTCCTCCCGGGTGGCGCGCTGCACCTCCGGGTCCTTGGTGAGGGCTTCGATCTTCAGTCCGGAGGCCAGGCCCAGCCACGGCACCAGCGAGCCCACCGCGCGCGCCGCCATCACCTTCACGGCGGGCGGGGTCAACGCCAGCTTGAAGTACGGGCCCGACATGACCAGCCCGGACAGGCCCTCCACCTTGCGGCCACCGGCCCAGTGCGCCGCCATCAGCCCGCCATGGCTGTGGCCGAGCGCGAACGTCTTCTTGCCACCGGCCGCGCCGCGCACCCGCTCCCAGAAGACCTCCAGGTCGTCCACGAAGTACTGCCACTTCTCGCTGTAGGCGCGGCGGCCCTCCGCGCGGCCATGGCCCCGGTAGTCGAAGCCGTGCACCGCGAAGCCGTCCGCCAGCAGCGCGTCCGTCACGTACTGATAGCGGCCGAAGTGGTCGCCATAGCCGTGCACCACCGCGACATGCGCTCGCGGTTCGGCGTCGGGAAGATGCGTCTTCCAGAAGAGCCGCGTCCCATCCCGGCCAGTGAAATAGCCCTCGTCGTGGCGAGCCATAGGCCCAGCAACTTAGCGGCCCGCCGCACCCATGGATAGCGCCTTGAGCTTGCGCTCCAGCACCTCCCGCTGCCCCGGGGGCTCGGCGGACTCGGGGTCCAACGACAGCACCTCCAGCGCCCGGCGCCACGCACCCGCCGCATCCGCGCTCCGAGCCGCGCGCTGGTAGGCATCCCCCAGGTGCTCGAGGATGACCGGCTCGTCGGGCGACAGCGACGACGCGCGCTCCAGCGCCTCCACGGCGCGCGGGTAGTCCCCCCGCCGGAAGTACACCCAGCCCAGGGAATCCAGGAAGGCGCCGGTGTCTGGGCGCAGCTCCAGCGCGCGGAGCACCAGCCGCTCCGCCTCGTCCAGGTCCCGGCCCGTCTGCGCCAGCAGGTAGCCCAGGAAGTTGAGGGCCGCGGCATGGTCCGGCTCCACCTCCAGCACGGCCCGCATGCGCGCCTGCGCGCCTGCCACGTCCCCCTGGCGTTCGAAGGCGGCGCCCTGCACGTACAGCAGGGCCTGGTCCTTCGGTGCGCGCGCCACGGCCTCGCGCAAAAGGGACAGGGCCTCCGCGCCCCGGTTCTGGCGCTGCAGCGTTCCGGCGAGCGCGTCGTAGAGCGAGGCGGAAGGCCCCTGTGCCAGCCCTTCCTTCAGCACGGACTCGGCTCGCGCGGGCGCCCCTCCCCGCTCCAGCGCGCGGGCGTACTGCGCGCGAATCTCCAGGTCCGACGGGGCTTGCTGAAGCGCGGCGCGCAGCAGCGCGAGGGCCCGGGGATGCTGCCCCGCGAGCGACAGGCACCGGGCACGGCGCACGCGGGCATCCGCGAAGACGTCCGCGCTCTCGGGCACTCCCGCGAAGGCCTCCGCGGCGTCGGCGAAGCGCCGCATCCGCTCGTGCACCAGCCCCGCGTAATAGGCGAGCCGGGGCTCATCACCACTGGCCGCGCGGGCGGACTCCAGCACCTCCGCGGCGGCGGTGTGCTCACGCTCGGCCAGGTAGCTGAAGGCCACCCGCACCGCGGTCTCCGGCTCTCCGGAGAGGGACAGGAGCCGGTCGAAGTACGCCCGGGCCCGCACCACGGAGCCCGCCTTCAGCGCCGAGCGGCCCGCGGCCAGCAGCACCTCCTGGCTGTCCGGCTCGTGCTCCAGGGCCCGGGCCAGCGTCTCCTCGGAGCGCGCGGGCCGCCCCGTCTCCTCGTACAGCTTCGCCAGCGTGCCCAGCACCTCCACGTCACCGGGGTCCCTGGAGGCGGCCTCCGTCAGCAGCCGCTCGGCCCGGTGGGTGTCTCCGCGCTCGGCCAGGGCCAGCCCCAGGCGCCGGTATCCAGAGGCCTCGCCCGGCAATGCTCGCGCGAGGGACTCCACCACCTTCACCGCCTCGGCGGGGGAGTCCGACTCCAGGTAGAGCTGCGCGAGGACGAGGTAGGCCTCGGGCTCGCGAGGCTTGAGCGACATGGCCCGGCGCAGGTGCAGGCGGGCGCGGGTGAAGCGGCCCGACTCCAGCAGCACGCGCCCGAGCAGGACGTGGGCCGGGTAGTACGCGGGAGCACGCTCCACGGCGCGGCGCAGCTCCCTCTCCGCCTTGTCCAGGTCTCCGAGCCGGGCGTACTCCTCCGCCAGGCGGGTGAGCAGCAGCGGGTGTCCGTCATCCGTGGCCAGGGCCAGGCGCAGCGCGTCCACCGAGCCGCGGTGGTCCCCCGCATGGTGCAACAGCCGCGAGCGCAGGTAGTGGGAGTAGCTGGCCGACGAGGAGAAGGCCCCCTCATCCGTGGCCGCCGCGTCCATGGCCTCTCGCATCGCCTCCCGGTCCACGCGCGGTCGGCGGGACGGGGGCGCCGCCGCGAGGGCACCAGGCCCCCACAGGGCGGCGAGCAGGACGACGGCGAGGAGGCGAGAGGGGCTCACGCAAGACGAAGTCTAGCGCGGCCCCGACCGCCGTGCAGGTGCCTCAGCCCTCCGCGGGAGGTGGGGCCCCCAGCTTCTCCAGCAGCTTCTCCACCGGGTCGCTGTCCTGGCTCACGTCCGCCACCGCCGAGCGGTACTCGGTGTCCGTCGCCTTCTCCACATCCGGCATCAGCCGGCCGATGACGGTGCGAGCGGCCTCCGCGTTGCACTCGGGAAGGACGACGACGAAGACGCCCCCGCCCAGGTGGGAGATGGCATCCGGGTGACGCACCCGCTTGCGCATGACGTCCGCGATGTTGCCGGGAACGGGTTCCACCGGACGTTCCGGCCGCAGCACCGCCAGGCTCAGGGCCCGGTGGTAGCGACGGCTTCGCGCCAGCTCCTGCTCCAGTCGCAGCAACAGGCCTCGCCGGTCATGCAGCCCCGTCGTCGGGTCGCTCCCGGTGCGACGCTGCAGCGGCGACCCCGAGCGCTCCTGCTGCTCGCGCTCGCCCTGCCGCAGCTTGAGCGCGCGGTCCGTGCGGTTGAGCAACTCCACCGCGTTGAACGGCTTGCTCATGTAGTCCACCGCGCCCAGGTTGAGCGCGCGGACCTTCTCCGCGACCCCCTGGTGCGCGGACAGCAGGATGACGGGGATGTGCGCCGTGTCGGACGACGACTTCAGCGCCATGGCCGCATCCAGCCCGTCCAGCTTGGGCAGGAAGACGTCCATCACCACCAGGTCCGGCCGCTGCGCGCGCGCCCGGGCCAGGCCCTCCGCTCCATCTCTCGCCACCTCCACGCGGTACTTCGAGCGCAGCACCTCCGACAACACGGCGGCGATCTCCGGCTCGTCCTCCACCACGAGGACGCGCGGCTGCTCGTGCACGCTGGTCGCCGCGACGGGCGGACGCGGATTGCGCGGCGCCTCCTGCGCGAGCGGCAGGGTGAAGACGAACAGACAGCCATGCTCCGGCGGGCTCTCCGCCCAGATTTCTCCGCCGTGCAGCTCCACGAACTCCTTGCAGATGGCGAGCCCCAGCCCCGTGCCCTTGCCACCGTGGCGGTAGCGGTCGAACACCAGGTGCAGCTCGTCCTGCGGAATGCCGACGCCGTCGTCCTGCACGCACACCTTCGCCGCGTCACCGTCGGGACGTCCCAGGCGCCGGGTGGACACGACGACTTCGCCCGCGTCCCGCGCATGGTGGATGGCGTTGGTGATGAGGTTCTGCAGCACCTCGTGCAGCTTCACCTCGTCGCCGATGAGCATCAGGCTGTCGGGGCAGTCCGCCCGCAGCGACACGCCGCGCTCGGCGGCGAGAATCTCCAGCTCGTTGACGGCGTCGCGGCACAGCTGCGCCACGTCCAATACGCGAGGCTCGATGGACAGCCGCGCCGCCTCGCCCTTGCCCTTCTCCAGCAGCGATTCGACGAGGCCGAGGATCTTCTTGCCCTGGCGAATCATCGCCTCGGCGGACTGCTTCTGCTGGGACTCCAGCGGACCTTCGAGCAGCAGCCGGCCGTGCCCCAGCAGCACCTGGAGCGGGGCGCGCAGGTCATGGCTCACCACCGCGATGATCTCATCCTTGAGGCGGTTGAGTTCCTTGAGCCGGCGGTTGGCCTCGAGCAGCTCGTGGTAGCGCTCCACGTAGGCCATCTCCAGGTCTTCGCGCTTCTTCTTCACCGCGGTGTGCAGCCGCGCGTTGCGGATGGAGTTGGCCAGCACACCGGCCACGGCCTGGGTGAACTCCTGCTCGTCGCGACCGAAGGACGCGTCCATGCGAGAGACGCGCAGGAACAGCGCGCCCAGGAGGTCGTCCTGACAGATGAGCGGCTGCACGAGGATGGACTTCACGCCCAGCGGGACGAGGGACGTGCGCACCTCCGCCATGAGCGGATCTCGCTGCGCCTCCTCGATGAGCACCGGCTCTCGCGTCTCCAGCGCGCGGCGCAGCTCCGGATAGCGCGCCACTTCGATATCCAGTTGCACGAGGCTCGGGTCCTCCTGCGTGGCCACCACCCGGCCCGTGCGGGCATGGCTGCCCTCCACCAGCACCACCGAGCACCGGTCCGTCCCGGTGACACGCCCCACCTTGTCCACCGCGATGCGGAGGATCTCCTCCAGCTCCAGCGAGCTGGTGGCCGCCTGGGTGATTTCCAGCAGCATCCCCATGCGCAGGCGGACGCGCTCCTCGCGGTCCCTCAACCGGCCCGCCCGCAGCGCGGCCTCCAGGCGGGGCACCACCTCGTCCGCGCCGCGAATCCAGTCGTCCACGGCCAGGCGCTTGAAGGCCTCCGCGGACCGGCTGCGCCCCAGGTCCACCAGCACCGGCAACCGCTGAAGGCGCTCCACCCGACGCAGGGACTCCAGCAGCTCCGCCGCGCGCTTCGCCGTCACCGACAGCAGGACGACCTCCGGCTGCAGCGAATCCGCCACCTCCGCGAGCCCGCTCTCCCGTTCGGCCGACGCGCAGTGGTAGCCGCTCGCGGTCAGCCGCTCCATCAAGGCGTCGCCGGACTCCTTCCCGGCCACCACCAGCACGCGTCCCCGCTGATCCGCCTGCATCTCGACTCTCACAGTGAACCTCTCGCCAACCGGGCCCGGACCAGGACTCGATGGGGAGGCTGCAAAAACCCGTTGAGTGCGTAAGGGTTCATGGTTCGGATCCCGATCATGCCGCTGATCACGTCCGTGGGCCAGAGCGGCGCACATCCGGAGACGGCGGTAACTGTGAGTGGAGACGCGGAGGCGCCACGCCCATCGTGGCTTTCCCGCACGAACGTCGAAGGTGCTCCTCGCGGGCTCCCGCGCCGCGCCCACCGGGTGCTCCGAGTGGAATGGGCGCGCGGAACAGCGCCGGGCGAAGAACCTTCCCAGGTCCTTGACGCGCCAGCGCCGGTCGCCCGGTCGGGCGCCGTCCATTCAAGCATCCATCCGGCCCTCATCGCTTGCTCCCACCCGTTTCCGTATCACCCTGGCTTCGCGGATTTACCGGCCTCCACGTACGGAGTATCGGCGGCTATCACGTCACGGGCCTGTCAAGGGCCGCAATCGACGCCTGCCCCGGC
Source organism: Myxococcus sp. CA039A (assembly GCF_013336645.1). Lineage (NCBI taxonomy): Bacteria > Pseudomonadati > Myxococcota > Myxococcia > Myxococcales > Myxococcaceae > Myxococcus > Myxococcus sp. CA039A. The sequence continues at coordinate 6,968 of NZ_JABUMQ010000329.1, forward strand.
CTGCGGAAGCGTTTCGGGAGGGGGGATGATGCCGGGAATGGTGCGAGCGAGGTAGAGTGCGGTGCCATGCTCCACCCTCCCGTGACTCGGCGTGCATGGCGCACCGCCCTCGTTCTCGTCTCCAGCCTGGCCACCGCTTGCGGCGATGATCCGCCGCCGCCCACGCCGGATCCCCCCCAGGTCGCCTTGACGGTCCTCGAGGGGAACTCCGCGGGGACGTCCCTCAAGCTCAGCGTCACCGTGTCCGGCTGCGAGAAGGTCGCCACGCTGAACATGTACGACCGCACCACCTTCCTCAAGGCGTTCCCCTATGGGAGCGGCGCCACCCCCGTGGAGCTGCTGGCGTCGGACATTCCCTACGCCAACCCGCTGGTCGGCATCGCCGCCAGCCTGTCGCTCACCGCGGAGGTGGTGTGCGACGACGGGCGGAAGAACACGTCCCTTCCCCAGCCCGCCACGTTCTTCCCGGTGGCGCGGGTGGTGGAGGATCCCCAGGGCGCCCAGGTCTACTCCACCCCGCTCGCCATCGACGGCACGGGCGCCGGGATGACCTTCCTGAGCTGCGCCAAGACGACCACGGGCGGCCTGGAGACGATGTACCGCCACAACTCCGCGGGCAGCGGCGCCTCCATCCTCCAGGTCCCAACCCTCTGCAACGCGTCCACGGTCATCACCCCGCGCCACGCCGTCACGCGCAAGCGCTGGGTCTGGACGCCGGGCTACGGCGCCTTCGCCGTCGGCGACGACTTCAAGATTTCGTCGCGCACGCCCATCGACCTCAAGGTCGAGGATTTGACCGTCATGCCCAACGGCGACGCCGTCATCCGCTCCGAGCCTGGGCCCATCTACCGCATCACCCACGACACCACGGACGGCCTGGGCATCGGCGTCACCCGGTGGAAGTACACGCGGGAGATTTCGGTCGGCGACCCCATTGGTGACCTCGTGGTGCGCAGCGACGGCCGGGTGCTCGCCGCCAGCCACATCGCCTACAGCGAGAACCGCTCGGACGTCATCGTCGAGGAGCTGGACGGCGGCACGGATTCCGCGGGCGGAACGCTGCAGGCCACGCGCATCATCCGTCAGCTCTTCACGTCCAACACCTCCACGCCGCTTCCGGTGGGCTCGTTCAGCCCGGATGGCAGCATCCTGTACCTGGGCTTCGCCCTGCCCGAGGACAAGTCGCAGGTCCTCGCGTGCGTCGCGACCCTGGATGGCTGCGAGGGCGCCGCGTCGAAGTGGGCCACGGGCGTGCTCACCGGTCAGGTGAAGCAGATCGCCACATACGCCAACGGCAACCGCGTGGCCGCCGCGACGACGCAGCGCGTGTGGCTGCTGGATGCGACCACGGGCGTCATCCGCAACCGGGAGAGCCGCTCGGTGGACGCCAACGGCGCGCTCCACGTGAAGTTCCTGCTCCCGGCGAACCCCTCTTCGGACCTGTTCTTCCTCAACGGGCCGGCCGCGCAGGGGCAGACGGTGACGTTGCCGGTGGAGCTGGTGGGCGTGGATCAATCTTCGGGCAGCGTGGCCGAAGGTCGCGAGCTCTTCCGCTACCAGGTGCCCGTCTCCATGGGCGCCGCCTTCGACGACACCGGCCGGCTCTGGATGCGCACCGGACTCAAGCTGCTCCAGCTCCAGCCCTCTTCGCAGTACCGCAGCGCCCGGCCGTAAGGACCTTCGGGAAGGGCGCGGCGCACACGCTCCGCCCTTCCCATCCGAGCACTCACGGGCGGACTCAGGGCCGCTCGGCGACCAGGAGGGCTTCGACGTTGCCGGCGGGCCCCGGCACGGGGGAGTCCATCAGTCCCCGCACGGTGAGGCCCTGCTCGCGCACGAAGGCCGTCACGGTGTCGATGGCATCCTGGCGCGCGGCGGCGTCTCTCACCACGCCGCCCTTGCCCACCCGGTCCGGCCCCACCTCGAACTGGGGCTTCACCAGCGCGGCCAGCAGGCCGCCTGGATCCAGGAAGCGCAGCACCGAGGGCAACACTTGGGTGAGCGAGATGAAGCTGACGTCGATGACGATGACGCCCACCTTCTCCGGCAGGTCCTCGTCCGTCAGGTAGCGCGCGTTGACGCGCTCACGCGAGCGCACCCGGTCATCCTTCCGGAGCTTCTCGTGGAGCTGGCCGTAGCCCACGTCGATGGCGTGGACCCGCACCGCGCCGTGCTGGAGCAGGCAGTCGGTGAAGCCTCCCGTGCTCGCGCCGATGTCGGCGGCCACCTTCCCGCGCACGTCGAGCCCGAAGCGGTCGATGGCCCCCTTCAGCTTCAACCCTCCGCGAGAGACATAGGGAAGCACCTCGCCCTTGAGGCGCAGCTCGGCCTCCACGGGGATGAGGGAACCGGGCTTGTCCACGCGCTGGTCATCCACCACCACCAGCCCGGCGAGGATGAGCGCCTGGGCCTTGGTGCGCGACTCGGCCAGGCCGCGCTCCACCACCAGCACGTCCACCCGCTCCTTGCGAGGCTTCACGGTTCGCTCCTCTCCAGCAGCGACAGGCCTGCCCGCCGAAGTCCCGCCGCGTCCAGCCCGAGCTCCGCGCGCTGCACCCGCGCGTCCCCGTGGGGCATGAAGGTGTCTGGCATGCCCAGCACCCGCACCCGCGCGTGGACACCGCGCTCCGCGTAGAGCTCCAGCACGGCGCTCCCCAGGCCCCCGCGCACCGTCCCCTCCTCCGCCACGACGACAGGTCCGTGGGAGGCGGCTTCCAGCAGCGCGGCCTCGTCCAGCGGCGACAGGGCCCGAGCGTCGAGCACGCTCCACCCAGGCTCATTCCGAGCGGCTTCCAGCGCCGCCAGGCCCAGCGGGCCCAGGGTCACCAGCGTCAGCTCCGGGCGCTCGGCGCGAACGAGCCAGCGCGCTCCCCGCACGGGCGCTTCTTCCACCCGCACTTCGGGAGGCAGCGCGGGCAGTGTGCCCCGAGGAAAGCGGAGGACGGAGGGCCGCGACGATTGGAGCGCGGTGGCGAGCATGGGCGCGAAGTCCTCGCCCACCACGGGCGCCCACAACGCGAGGCCCGGGAGCGGACGGAGCGAGGCCACGTCGTAGGTGCCCTGGTGCGTGGCGCCGTCCGCGCCCACCAGTCCCGCGCGGTCCACCGCGAAGACGACGGGCAGGCCCGGCAGGCACACGTCGTGGATGATCTGGTCATACGCGCGCTGCAGGAACGTGGAGTAGATGCAGCACACGGGGCGAGCCCCCGCGGCGGCGAGTCCCGCGCAGAAGGTGACGGCGTGCTGCTCGGCGATGCCCACGTCGTGTACGCGGTCCGGGAAGCGCGCCTTGAGGGCATTGAGCGCGGAGCCCTCCAACATCGCGGGCGTCACCGCCACGACGCTCGAGTCGCGCGCCATCGCCTCTTCCAGTGCCCACGCGAGCGCCTCGCTGTACGTGCGGTGGCCTCCGCGCGAGCGCACCAGCTTGCCGTCGCGCCACTCGTACGGGCCCATGGCGTGGCCCCGCGTCTGCGCGTCCGCCTCCGCGGGAGGGAACCCCTTGCCCTTGAGCGTCAGCGCATGCACGACCACGGGCCGGGACGAAGCACGGGCCTCGCGCAGCGCGTGCACCAGCGCGCCCAGGTCATGGCCATCCACGGGCCCCAGGTACGTGAAGCCCAGCCCCTGGAAGAAGTCGCGCGCGCCCCGGGTGCGCAGCAGCGAGGGAATCGCGCCCACGTTGGCGCTGATGGACATCTGGTTGTCGTTGAGCACGACGACGAGCGGCAGGTGACTGCCTCCCGCGTTGTTGAGGCCCTCGAAAGTCAGCCCTCCGGTCAGGCCCCCATCCCCGAGCACCGCCACCACGTGGCCCCGGTGGCCCAGCATCCTGCGGCCCTCCAGCAGCCCCAGCGCCGCCGACACCGCCGTGCAGGAGTGGCCCGCCAGCAGCGCGTCATGCGGACTCTCGCGAGGGTCCAGGAAGGGCGCCACGCCACCGGCCTGCCGCAGCGTGTGCATGCGCTCGCGCCGCCCGGTGAGCAGCTTGTGCGCGTACGTCTGGTGACCCACGTCGAAGAGAATCGCGTCGGTGGGCGAGTGAAAGACGCGATGGAGCGCGACGATGAGCTCCACGGCGCCCAGGGAGGCGCCCAGGTGGCCGCCCACCTTCCCGCAGATGGAGATGATGTCTTCCCGGAGCTCCTCGCACAGCTGGGGCAGGTCCGCTTCGGGAAGCGCCCGCACATCCGTCGGAGAGGCGATGCGTGCCAGCAACTGCTGCGCCATCAGGACTTCCGCTCCACCACGTAGCGCGCGAGCGCCGCCAGCGGTCCATCCTCGCCTTCGAGCGGACGCACCGCTTCCACCGCCAGGGCCACCTGCTCCTCGGCCATCCGCCGCGAGGCGTCCAGCCCCACCACGGCGGGGAACGTGTGGCGCCCCGCCTCCGCGTCGGCGCCCGCCGGCTTGCCGAGTTGCTCGCGCGTGGCCGTCACGTCCAGCACGTCGTCGGCGATCTGGAAGGCCAGGCCCACCGCGTCACCGTAGAGCTGCGCGCGGACCAGCGACTCCGCGTCTCCACCGCCCGCCAGCGCGCCCATGCGACACGCCGCGCGGATGAGGGCCCCCGTCTTCAGCCGGTGCATCCGCACCAGGTAGTCCAGGACGGCGGGACGGTCCTCCGCGGTGTCCAGCACCTGTCCACCCACCATGCCCGAAGCGCCCGAGGCCACCGCCAGCTCCCGGCACAGCGCGCCCCGCACGGGCTCCGGCCCGTCGCCGAGCAACACGAAGGCCTCCGTCAAGAGCGCGTCGCCCGCGAGGATGGCCATCGCCTCGCCGTAAACCTTGTGGTTGGTGGGCCGGCCGCGGCGAAAGTCGTCGTCATCCATCGCCGGCAGGTCGTCATGCACCAGCGAGTACGTGTGGACGTACTCCAGCGCGCAGGCCGCGTCACCGGACACGGGAGACACCAGGGAAGCGCGCGCCACCGTGTCCGCGAAGGTGAGGCACAGCACGGGCCGCAGCCGCTTGCCCCCCGCGAGCAGCGAGTAGCGCATGGCCTCCACCAGCCGGGGAGGCGCACCAGAGGAAGCGAGCCGGTCCGCGCGCTCGAGCAACAGCGATTCCACCCGCGCCTGCTGGGTGCGCAGGAAGGTGTCCAGGTCGAAGTGGGCCAAGCGTCGGTGCTCCTTGCGCTGCTGGAATACTAGGGAGCCGGTGGAGTCACCAGCTCCCGAATGCGCCGGACGAGCTTCTCCGTATCCAGGGGCTTGACGAAGTAGTCCGCGGCGCCGACCTCGCGACCTCGCCGCTTGTCGTCGGAGTCTCCCCGCCCGCTGATGAAGATGATGGGGATGTCCCGGAAGTGCTCGTTCTTCTTCACCGCCTTGCACAGCTCGAAGCCGTCAATCCAGGACATGTTCACGTCCAGGAGGATGGCTTGCGGGCGGTGGAGCTGCAGCGAGGCGATGAGCCGCAGGCCGTTGGCCGCGAGTGTGACCTCGAAGCCCTCGTCCTCGAGGGCCGCCGCGAGCAATTCCCGCGTGTCGCGGTCATCGTCGACGATGGTGATCTTCGGCTTCGACATGCCGGTGTGCGCGTCCCGCACGAACTAGAACGGGACGTCATCCTCGGGGGGAGGTCGGGGGGC
>NZ_JABUMQ010000032.1:0-51944 GCF_013336645.1 Myxococcus sp. CA039A
CCTCCCAGCCGCCCCCGTGGCTTCCACCGATGAGGCGCTTCCCCGGGAGGCGCTGCCGCCCGAGCACGCCGAGGAGACGTTCCCGGACGAGGGCGCCGCGGAAGCCTTCCCCGAAGAGGGGGGCGCCGGGTTCGCGGACGCGCCGAAGGACAGCGCCGTCGCCTCCGTCACGCCCGAGCAGATGGCGCGCACCCTCGCCTTCCCCGTGCGCACGCGGGGCTTCACCCTGGCGACCCTGGATGGTCGGGACGTCGATGGTGAGACGGCCGAGTCGACCGCCGGGAATCACGCGCACGCCCTGCGCCATCCCGTGCCTCCCATCCCCGTGCTCGTGGGCGCGGTGGATGGCTTCGGGTTGGTGGACACGGAGACGGACCCCGACGGCTTCATGCGCCGCACGCGCTTCGCGTACACGGACGGCGTCAACGCGTACCCGACGCTGCCGGTGCGAGTGGCCGCGGGCCTGCTGGGCGTCAGCGAGGTGACGCTGTCCGGGCGCAAGCTGCGACTGGGCAGTCGGACCTACGCCGTGGACACGGACGGGGGCGCGGCGATTGATTACGGCGGCGGCGAGCTGCACGAGCGCTTCCACACGGTGCCCCTGCTGGACGTGCTCGACGGCTGGGTACACCGGGACAAGGGCCAGCCCTCGAAGCTTCCGTCGGAGGCGTTCCGGGGCAAGGTGGTGGTCATCGGCGGCACGGCGCTGGGACTCAGCGACATCAAGGCCACGTCCTTCCAGGCGGAGGTGCCCGGCGTCATGAAGCAGGCAGCGGTGCTGGAGACGCTGCTCGGCAACGGCCGCTTCATCACCCGGACGCCGCTGGCGGTGGACCTGTCGCTCACGCTGCTGGTGGCGCTGGTCTCCGTCGTGTTGCTGATGACGACGCGCTGGACGCCGCTGGAAATCCTGTGGCCGGTGGCGCTGCTGCTGGGCATGTCCCTGGTAACGGGGCGATTCCTGTCGTCGGGCACGCACGTGCTGACGGCGCTGCCGTCCATGGCGGGCCTGCTGGCCAGTGTCACGGCGGTGGCGTTCAACCACCTGGTGGCCAACCGGGAGACGGAGTTCGTTCGCGCCGCCTTCAGTCGCTTCATGGAGCCCAAGCTCGTGGAGCAGATGATTTCGGAGCGCAAGCTGCCGAGGCTCGACGGAGAGAACGTCGAAATCAGCGCCTTCTTCAGCGACATCCGAGGCTTCTCCACCTTCAGCGAGCGCTTCAAGGAGGACCCGCGCAGCCTGGTGCGCATCCTCAACACGTATCTGACGCGGGTGAGTGGCGTGCTGTTGAAGGAGGGCGGGTGCCTGGACAAGTACATCGGCGACGCCGTGGTGTGTCTGTTCGGCGCGCCCATGCGCCAGGACGACCATGCGGTGCGCGCGTGCCGGGGAGCGCTCGCGGCCAAGGCGGAGGTGGACCGGATGCGCGAGGAGTTCAGCGCCAAGGGGCTGCCGGATGTCTACACGCGCATCGGCGTCAACTCGGCGGTGAACTTCGTGGGCAACTTCGGCAGCGAGCAGCTCTTCAGCTACACGGCCATCGGCGACGGGATGAACCTGGCCGCGCGGTTGGAGGGTGCCAACAAGGCGTATGGCTCCGTCATCATGATTGGCCCGCGCACGTACGAACTGGCGCGCGAGCACATCGAGGTGCGCGAGCTGGACCGCGTGCGGGTGGCCGGGAAGACGGAGGCCGTCACCGTGTACGAGTTGCTCTCGCTCAAGGGCGGCCTGGATGCGCGCAAGCGGGCGACGGTGGAGCGCTACCACGCGGCGCTGGCCGTGTATCGCGAGGCTCGCTTCGACGAGGCCGTGTCGATGCTGGAGAAGCTGGGGACAGAGGACCCCGACGACGGACCGACGAAGGCGTTGCTGGAGCGTTGTCACAAGTATGCGAAGGCGCCGCCGCCGGATTTCGACGGCGTGGCGAGCCTGGACAAGTGAGCGGGAAAGGAGTCGGAGCGATGACGATGAGAACGAGCGCGGCCGGGGTGGCCCTGATGCTGGCACTGCTGGCACTGGGCCTTCCGAGCCTCGCGTCGGCGGTGGCGGTGGGGGGCTCGCTGTACGTGAAGGCGAAGAACACACGGGTGATGGAGAGCCCTTCGCCCACGGCGAACGCGGTGGTCATCCTCCAGCCGGGTGAGCAGGTGAAGTGGGAGGGCGCGGACCCGAAGAACAAGCAGTGGCACAAGGTGAAGACGGCGGCGGGGAAGAAGGGCTTCGTCTTCCAGTCGAACCTGTCCACCACCGCGCCCAACATGGAGCTCGTCGTGGAGGACAAGGGCAAGCGCCAGGTGAACCCCGCGGGCTTCGTCGCCAGCGGCGCCGCGGTGAAGGCGCTCAGCCCCGGCGCCGTCGAGTACGGCAACAAGAAGGGCGGCGACCACAAGCAGGCGGTGGCGCAACTGCAGAGCCTGGAGAAGAAGGCCAAGGACGTCTCCACCGCGGACATCGCGAAGCACGTGAAGGACGCGGGGCTGTTCCCCGTCGTGGGCGCCGAGGCCACGGCGAAGTCGGGCGCGGCCAAGAGCAAGTCGAAGGGGGGCACGTGATGCGCGCGCATTGGCGGACGGTGGCGCTGGCGGGCCTGGGCCTCCTGGCCTCGTCGTGCAAGGGGGTGACATGGGCGCAGGTCGCCCAGAAGGCGGGGACGGTGGTGAACGACTCGGCGGCGGCGAAGAAGGAGCGCGCCTCCTGCGAGAAGCTGGACGTGGAGCCCACCGTGACGGAGGAGTACGCCATCGGCAGTGCCATGGCCATCCACTGGGTGCAGGGGGGTGGCGGGTTGATGGCCCCGACGGACGGCGCGAAGGGCACCGGGGTGCACGACCTCCACGAGTACCTCAACGTCGTGGGGAAGAACCTGGGTGCGCAGTCCGCGAGGCCCACGTTGGAGTGGACGTTCGGCGTGCTCAACGACGACAAGAACTTCAACGCCGTGTCCACGCCCGGTGCCTACGTCTTCGTCACCCGGAAGCTGCTGTCGGAGCTGGGCAACGAGAGCCAGCTCGCGGGCGTGCTCGCGCACGAGATTGCCCACGTCGTGCTCAAGCACTCCATCAAGCAGTACAACGCCGCCAAGGTGAGCCTCTGCAAGACGGCCGTCACGATGGAGGCCGGCATCCCAGGCTCCGGGGGGCTCATCGCCTCGACGGACAGCGGCGGCAACCTGGACCTGGATGGCGACTCGGCGCTGCTCGGCAGCCTGACGGAGAAGGTCATCGAGTTCGCGGAGAGCGGGAACGACAAGGAGCAGGAGTACGAGGCGGACCTGCTCGCCGCGAAGATGATGCTCTCCGCCGGTTATGACCCCGACGAGTACATCGTGCTGCTGCGCAAGACGACGGATGGCTCGCGCCTGGGCTCACGGCACCCGAACAAGGCGGACCGCGAGAAGCGACTGGTCGCGTTCCTCAACGGGCTCAAGCCCTCGCAGGGGGAGTTCGCGGAGCTGTCGTTGCAGGGACTGCACAGCCCGCCGCTCAAGCCGGAGCTGGTCGCCGCCCTGAAGAGCCCTTCGCGCGGCGTGGCGAAGGACGGGAAGTAGGACTCTCTTGGGGCGCCCGAAAGGGGGCGCACCGGGTGGAGCGACTTCAGCGCGCGACGGCCTGGCTCAGCGCGCGGTGCACGGACTCCAGGGCCTTGCGCGCCTCGAGCAGCTCGGCCCGCTCGGCGGTAAGCGAGGCCACCTGCTGGGCCAGCACGTCCCGCTCGCCCTGGAGCGCTTCCACGGCCCGGCGCAGCGAGGTCGACTCGTCCTTGGCGGACTCCAGCTCACCGGCGAGCCGCTCCTCCTCGGCGAGGCTGTCCACCAGGGCCTGCTTGCCGCGAGACACCGCCTCCTCGAGCGCCTCGTGCTCCTTCGCGGAGGCCTGGAGCGCCTGACGGTTCTCCTGGAGGGACAAGAGCGCCTCGTCGCGCTCACCTTCCAGCGCGGCCAGCTCCCGCTCCAGGTCCGCCAGCAGCTTCACGCGGCCTTCCATCTCGGAAGACAGCCGGCGCGCCTCGTCCATGCGCAGCCGGGCTTCCTCGGTGGCCTTCTCCGCCTGACGGCGCGCCACTTCCAGCTCCTGCGTGAGCGAGAGGTTGGCGGCCTTCACCTTCACCAGCTCCGCCTGGAGGTGGGTGATGCGCTCCACCGCGCGCTGACCCGCCTCGGCCACCGTGGCGGGGAGCGGCTCCGGACGCGGATTCTCGCGCACCGCCTTGAGGCGTGCCTTCAGCCGCTCGCGACGCGCTTCGGAGTCATCCACCGGCTCCTCACGCGGAGGCGCGGGCGTCTGCACCTCCATCTCCTGGGGCGGGGCTTCGACGCGGGCCACCGGCTCGGCGACCATCGCGGTGACATGGGGGAGCGAAGCGTGTGACGAGCCCTGCGTCATGGAGTGGGCCTCCTGAGAGTGCCCGGCCGCGAAGCCGTCCAGGTGGAACGCAACGGCGGGAGGAGCCGCGAAGGTGACAGGCACCTCGCCTGATTCGTCCTCGAAGCGCGCCGACTCCGGCTCCGGAGACGCATAGGTGACGGGCTCGGAGGCCTGCGAGGTGAACACCGGCTCCCGGGCGCGCGGCGCCTCCTGCGAGCCCAGCGCCACCTCCATCGCCTCGGCGGCGGTGGGGCGCGGGGCGCGGGCTCGCTCGATGCGGGCGCGGACCTCGGCGGACAGGTCCGCGGAAGGAGGCTCGGGCGGGGCCGAGGCGGCGGGCTCCTGCTCGGAGGGAGCGGACTCGCCCGGGTCGGCGACGCCGGTGAACGCGCCCAAGCGGAGGCGCGGCTTGGCGCGAGACACGTTCTGTTCGAAGGCTTTCTTCATGGCGAATCTCAGCCGGCCTGCTGGGTGCCCTTCTTCGGGGCGGCGGCGGCCGCGGCGACCAGTCGCGGCAGGACGTTGTCAATCATGGCCTGGATGTCGTTGGCGCCCTTCGACGTGGGGTCCGCGACGAAGACGGGGCGCCCCTCGCTGGAGGCCTGCGCGAACTTGGTGCATTGCCGGATGATGGTCGGCAGCAGGAACTCCGGGTAGTGCGTCTGGAGCGCTTCCAGCGCTTCCTTCGCCAGCTTGAAGGTGGCGTTGAAGGAGTTGACCACGATGAAGACGTGGTCGAGCACGTGGTTCAAATCCTCCTCCAGGCTCTGCACCGTTTCGAACAGCAGCTTGAGGCCGTGGAAGGAGAGGAAGTCCGCGAGCACGGGGACGAACAAGTCGTTCGCCGCCATCAGCGCGTTGAGGTTGAGCAGGCCGAAGGACGGGGGCGCGTCGAAGACGACGACGTCGTACTGGGCCTCCACGTCCTTGAGGGCGTTGCGCAGCTTGAACTCGCGGCCGGCCATGGGCATCAGCGAGAGGTCCATGGTGGACATGCTGAGGTTGGACGGGACGAAGTCCAGGTTGGGCAGGGAGGACTTCTGGATGACCTGGACCAGGGGCGTCTTGCGCACCAGCACGTCGAGCAGCGTCTTCTCGAACTCCTCGCCCTCGTAGCCCAGGCACTTGGTGGCGTGGCCCTGGCTGTCCAGGTCGATGAGGAGGACCGAGTAGCCCAGCTCCGCGATGCGCCACGCGTACGAGGTGGACAGGGACGTCTTGCCGGTGCCGCCCTTGAAGTTCAGGAACAGCTGCCGGCGGTGGCCAATCTTGTCCGGGAAGCGGTTGAGGGTGGTGCGCAGGTCCCAGACGTCGTCCGGGGTGTACACGTCCTTCCTCGCGTCCTCCGGAATGGCCTTCGGAGACACGCCGAGCATCTCGGCCACCTGCTTCGAGCTGTATGTCGGCGCTTCCATGAACGACCCTTCGAAAGACGTACGGGACGGATACCTTGCCTCAAGCGGCGAAGTATTTGTGTCCCCTTCGGACCACGGAGCCTCGGGCTGATAGCAGGGTGAGTGCTTCCTGGGCGAGTTCCACGGGGGCCCCCAGGGCGGTCGTCAGCTCGGCGAGCGAGCGTCCGCGCACCGCCACGCGGACCTCCATCAGCATCTGCGCGCACAGGGCCTCGACGGGAGAAGCACCCGGGCGGCCCGAGGGGGGACGTGCTTCCGCGGCGCGCGGCGCGGGAGCGGCGGCGGGCACGGGCGCTGGAGCCCCCATGGCCACCAATGCCGCCTGCACGGGGGAAAGTCGAGGTGAACCCACGGGCCGGGCGGCCTGAGGCGCGGCGACAGGCGGGGCCATCGGCTGCATGGGCGTACCCGCCGCCGACTGTCCCGGAGCGCGCTGACCCGACTGCGCGGTGGGGGACAGCGGCGCGGAAGGCGGAGGCCCACCGGCATGCATCGGAGCGCCCCCCTGCCCCACGAAGGCCGGTGCGGAGACCTGTCGCGCGCCCGCCGAGACCACGGCCTGCGGCGAAGCGGCGGAACCCGTGACCTGCCGGGCGCCCACTGCGACCACGGCCTGCGGCGAAGCGGAGGAACCCGCGACCTGCCGGGCGCCCACGGCCTGCGGCGAAGCGGCGGAGGCACCCGCGCCCTGCACCGCGCCCACGAAGGCCATCCCGTGTGCGGCGCCAGCGGGAGCCACGCCCGCGGAGGTCACCTGCGCGGAAGCCGCCACCTGCGCCGGAACAACCAGGGTCCGCGCGACCATCGGTCGAGCCGCATCCTCCAGCCGGGCGCGCACGGGCTTGACGGGCAGCGTCGCCAGCCGGCGAATCTCGCGGCGCCGGTGCGTATCATCGAGCGACACCACCGCGGACACATCGTGGCCCAGGATGCGCGACAGGCTCTGCGCCGCCGCCTTGCGCACGCGCGGCTCGCGGTCACCCAGCGCCTCCAGCAACAGCGTGCGAGCGTTCTCTCCGCTCCCAGCGCCCAGCGCGAGCGCCGCCAGCGAGCGCACCTCCGAGTCCGCGTCGTGGATGGCTTCCTCGCCCAGCCGCCGCGCCGTCTCACCCTCCAACCCCAGCGCCAGCAACGAGGCCCTGCGACGCACGGAGCGGTCCGGGTCCTTCATCGCCTGCGCCAGATGCGGCGCCGCGTCCCGAGGCGCCAGCGTCAGCAGCGCCTTGAGCGCCGCGATGCGCACCTCCGGGACCGGCGAGGCCAACAGCGGCGACACCACCTGCGCGCCCTCTTCCCGGCACAGCGCCGCGAACGCCTGGAGCAGCGCCACCTGCGCGGCCGAGTCCGTCTCCGCGTGCAGCGCACTGGCCAGCGCCGGAGCAGCGGCCGGCTGGGACAGCGCCTTCAGTCGCTCGGCGGCACGAATCCGCGCGGCGGCGTCCGGCGCCGACAGCTCGCGCACGGAGAACCCGAACAGCGACTCGTCCGTCGGGGCTCCCACGCGCTGTCCGGACAGCTCCGCCAACTGCGCCGGGCTGACGCCGAGCCGCCCCGCATGGAGGAAGCGCTGGGCCTCGCGAGCCACCGGAGACAGCCCCTCCAGCAAGGGCTCCAGCAACGCAGGCCGCGCCGGCGCGCTCGGAGCGGCGGCAGCGACAGCCTGTGCCTTGGCGGAGGCCTCGGAGAGCGGCACGGCGGGCCCGCGCATGGGCACCTTGACGAGCGTCGAGGCCACGCGGTCCGACTCCCCGCGCAGCAGCGCCTCGCTGCGAAGCTGGGAGATGAACGACGCCAGGTCGAACCCCAGGTCGTCGTCCTCGTCGTCGCCGTCCTTCGTCGACGTGCGCAACCGACTGGCGTTCAGCAACCGGTCCATGAGCTGGTCGCGCTCGCCCCGCAGCGCCTGCGTGAGCCGCACGGACTCCTCGCGCTCCGCCTGGAACCGCCCGGCGCGGACCTCCAGCTCCGCCACCTCACGGCGCAGCTCCAGCTCCCGCTGATGCGTCTCCGTCAGCTCACGCTTGAGGTGCTCCATCTCCTCGCGCGTCGAGCCCAGCTCGCTGAGCAACTGCTCCGCGCGCGCCTCGAAGTAGACAATTTTCTCGAGTGCGCTCTTGAGCAGCGCGTCCGGACGCTCGTCGCTCACGACCTCAACGGCCCTCCCCGCGAGGCAGCGCGGTGCACCCCCGACCCACCGGGGGGGCACCCACCCTACGTCAGACGTCCCACCTTCGTAAACCACGGAAACACCAGGGCTTTTCCGTGAACTCCCGGCCTCTCCATTGACAACGCCGCGCAGGCCGATTTTTCGGCCTCGGAGGTGAACACCGTCTTTTCATCGCTCGCCGACGGACGCGCCAGGCCCGCTGAACACCTGCACCGTGAGTGCGGCCGTGGGTCGGGTGACGTTGAGCACCGGACGTCGCTCCGGAGCGACGCCCACGGTGAGCCGGACGCATCCGGAAAGCGCTCCGCGTGAAGCGCCGCCCGCACGCGCGCCGCGCTGATCCACATGCATCGCGCGCTGATCTCCCGCGGGCCGATTTTTCGGCCTCCCGCGGCATCCGACGACTTCCGCGTCCACCGCCCGCGGGGTGACTTCCGAGCGCGTCGCACCCCACTTCCAGAGCCCTCCGCGAGCGGCCTCGGACACGTGTCCCGACAGGCTCCGAAACGCCTCCGGTTTCAAGCGCTTTCGCACGCCCTTCCGGATGCACCTGAATGTCAGACCCCACCCGTAGTCTGTGTTCCACGAGGCAAGGAACTCGCAGTCACTTCTCTCCGGTACCTCTCCGCCAAGGCGCGGGGGGAGAAGCCCTCTTTTCGACAGGTTTCCGCACGCCATGGAACAACGATTGGCCACCATCATTGGAAATGCAGTTCGCGCGGCGCGGCAGCGGCTGGAGCTCACCCAGGCCGACGTGGCCGAGCGCGTGGGAATCGCCACCGAGGTGTACGGGCGGCTGGAGCGCGGTCACATGCTCCCCAGCGTCCGCACGCTGAGGAAGCTGTGTCTGGTTCTCAACTGCTCGTCGGACGTGCTGCTCGGCATGTCTGGCGTGGAAGGCGCGCCCACGCTCGCCGAGGATCCTCCGGAGTACCGCGAGCGTCCCGAGGTGCGCCGCCTCTTGCGCACCGTGCGCAAGCTGGATGCGCCCCGGCTGCGGCTGTTGGGACAGGTCGCCAACGCACTCGAGACGTGAGCACCCGCAGCACGCCCGCGATACGCTGCTTCCATTCCGCATCCGTGGAAGACAGCGAGCGCGGGCGGAATCAGCACCGGGGCGGGGTGGACCCGGGTTGAAACGGATTGAGGGGGACGACGCTGAAGGTTGCGCGTTTTCGCAAGCGCTTGGCGCATGGAATGAAGCGGCGAGGCAGGCGCGAGCCTACCTTCGGGCTTCATGACTCGCCCCTCCCCCGCCCCCGCTCTCGACTTGCCGCAGCTCGCGGTACACGCGCTGTGGTGGGTGTGGTTCCCTTCCTTCCTGTTGAGCTGGGACCACCTGGGCCTCTGGGGTCGCGTGGGCATGTGCGCCGTCGGCTGGGCGGTGCTGTTCTGGAACTACGCCGTCCTGCACAACCACATGCACGTGTCCATGGCGCGCCCCCGGCTGGTGAACTGGGTCGTGTCCCGGACGCTGGGCCTGGCGTGCGGGTTCCCCTACCGGGGCTACTACATCCACCACTTCAACCATCACCGGTACAACGACGGCCCGGGGGACTGGGGCCAGCGGCGGCCGGGTGAAGGTGCCCTGCGTTATTGCCTGCGCTCGGCGCTGACGCCGTGGTTCTGGCCGTTCGAGGCGGTGGCCAACGTCTGGCGGTGGGCCAAGAAGCGCAACCAGCGCACGGAGCTCGTCCTCGACTTCCTCGTCGTGGACGGGGGCATCCTGGCGGTCATCCTCTGGCGGCCGGCCCTGGGGCTGGCGTGGTGGGGGGTGCTGCTGGTGGGGCAGGTCTGCATCCACTGGCTCAACCTGGCGGCCCACTTCGAGACGGACTCCACCCAGCGGGGGGCCCTGGGCACCACGTCCACCTCCCGTCTGTACAACCTGTTCTTTTTCAATGCCGGTTATCACCAGGCCCACCATGTGAAGCCCCAGGTGCCCTGGCGGGAGCTGCCGGGGACGACCCAGGAGCTGGCGGGTGCCTCGCTGGTCAGGCCGGAGCTGGTGACTTCCCTGTCCCCCATCAATCCCTTCTGGGTGGCCAAGGTGGCGAAGCGCTATTCTGCCGAGCCGTGCGATCGGCAGACGGCGTCGACGATTACTTCAGGGACCCCCACGGCCGTTACCTAGTCGGGGAAGGCTTCCTGCACTGGTACGCCTCGGCGGACCTGTGCGGCTTCATTCTCTGGGGGCGCCCCTCGGAGAGCCATGTGCGCCGGCTGGTGCATGTGCTCGACGTGGAGCTGGCCCCCGCGGCGCCGCATGCGTCGCTGGTGGACGCGCGCCGGCTGGAGGCGGCGGACCCGGCGGCCTTCGCGGTGCTGGTGAAGTACATGCAAGCGCGCGAGAAGTCCTTCAGCACGTCCGTGCAGCGGCAGGCCCTGGTGCGTCCGGAGGGCGTGGCGGGCGCGGTGGTGGGCGGCTTCTACACGCTGCTGACGGGCGCCTATCCCAGCAAGGTGTTCACCGACCCGGCGAACGCGCTCGCGTGGTTGGGCCAGCCGGAGGGCCGGGCGGCGCCGCTGTTGTCCAAGCTGAATGATCTGGTAGCGGAGGCCACCGGCCAGTCGCCGCTCTTGCGCGAGCTGCACCAGGCGATGCGCGGCAAGCTGCCGGACATCAACCTGTCGGACGTGGCCCGGGAGATGGGCATGTCCGAGCGCACGCTCCAGCGCCGGCTGAAGGAAGCCGGGACGTCCTTCCAGGCGGAGCTGAACGCCGTGCAGGTGCGCATGGCGCAGGCGCTCCTGCTGGAGACGGACATGAAGCTCACCGCCGTCGCGGTGGAGGTGGGCTGCGCGTCGCTGCAGCACTTCAGCAGCCTGTTCCGCAAGCTGGTGGGGGACTCCCCCAGTTCGTGGCGCGAGCGGCAGCAGGGCAAGACGTCCGCCGAGGCGAGTCCCGTGCTCGAGTCCGCCGTCGCCGCACCGGAGCCCCGCCGCGACGGCTCCTCGGGCGAGTAGCCGCGCCGAGGAGCGCGCTCAGCTCGGGTCCGGGCGAACAGCCTCTCCGCGTGGGACCACACCCTCGGGCAAGTCGCCGCGTTGAAGAGCCCGCTCAGCTCGGACTTGGACGGTGCTCCGGAGTCGGGGGCGCCGACGGCAGGTGCAGCGTGAAGCACGCGCCGCCCTCCGGACGGTTCGCCACCGACAGCGTGCCGCCGACGCGGGCCAGGTACTCGCGACACAGGGCCAGCCCCAGGCCGGTGCCCTTGCCGGGGGCCTTGGTGGTGAAGAAGGGCTCGAAGAGGCGCGACAACGCGGCCTCCGGAATGCCCGGCCCGTTGTCCTCCACCTCCAGCCGCACACCTCCAGCTTCAGCGCGGGCTCGCAGGACGATGCGCGCGACGCGCGGAGGCTGCGCGGAGTCCACCGCGTCCGCCGCGTTGAGCAGCAGGTTCAACACCACCTGCACCAGGTGTCGCTGCCCCAGCCGCACGCGGCTCAGCTCCGGCGACAGCTCCCGCACCACCTGCCCCAGGCTCCGCAGCCGCACCGACGCGAGCCGCTCCGCCTCGTCCAGCGCATCGACCACGCCGCACGCCTCCTCCGTGTCCACCGAGTCCCGGGAGAAACGGCGCAGGTCGGTGACAATCTGCTGGATGCGCAGCACCCCCTGCTGCGTCTCCTCCAGCACGCGCCGCATCTCCTCCAGGTCCGGCGTCGGCTCCTCGACGACGTCACCCAGGTAGCCCAGGTTGGACTTCACGTAGGCCAGCGGGTTGTTCACCTCGTGCGCCACGCCCGCCGCCAGTCGCCCCACCAGCGCCAGCCGCTCCGTCTCCGCGCGACTGACCTCCGCTTCCGCCCTCAGTCGCTCACTGCGCGCCAGCCGCTCCAGCACCGCCAGCCGCTCCCGCACGGCCTCGCGCTCCGCGTCGCGCATGCGTTGAAACAGCTTCCCGCTGAAGACCGAAATCCAGGCCATGAAGAGGAAGACCGTCACCTGGCCAATGAGCTGTCGCTCCGAGCCGCCCGACAGCCACGACGCCAGCACCACGCCCACCAGCGTCAGGACGATGGACGCCCACACCGTCACCAAATCGCCCGGCGTGAAGACGGCGATGATGAGCGGCATCGCGAACAGCAGCGGGAACAGCGGACTCGCCAGGCCTCCGGTGAAGTGGATGTCCAGCGCGAGCGCGGCCAGGCTGAAGACGCCGCCCACGGTGCTGGCCCGCTGGGACGGCAGCCAGCGCGAGCCCGCCGCCAGGGCACACGCGACGAGGAGGGCGGCCCAGCCCACGTGGATCAACGCCACCTCGGGGACGAAGCCCCCGAACAGCAGCGGATGCGTGGTCAGCGAGAGCAGCAGGACGCCCGCGGAGACGATGAAGCCCCTGCGCTTGAGCCGCAGATGGGTTTCGAGCTCGGAGGCCGAGGGACTGGGTACGACGGGTAGATGCACGGAGCCGTCCTACTGCTGGGCGCGCTGCGCGGCGGGACGGGCCATCTGCCGCTCCACATAGGCGCGCAGGGCGGGGAAGTCCTCCAAGAGCCCCATGCCCCCACCCCAGTTGAGGATGGATGCCATCACCACGTCCGCCGCGGTGAAGCGCTCGCCCACCAGGAACGGCCGCCCCTTGAGCTTCTCCTCCAACATGCGGGCGATGTCCGTGAAGCGCTTCTTGCCCCGGTCGGCCTCCGCGGGCACGCGCTCGTGCTCCGGCAGGAAGCGGCTGTGCGCGGAGTACGCGGACAGGGGCGGCTCCATGGTGGCCATGCAGAACATCATCCACTGGTAGTACTCGGCGCGCTCCACGGTGCCGAGCGCCGGAGCAAAGCCCTTGTCCGGGAACTTGTCGGCGACGTGCAGGAGAATCGCGGCCGACTCGAAGACCGCGTGTCCGTCATCCTCCAGCGCGGGCATGGAGCCCATGGGATGGACGCGCAGGTACTCGGGGCTCTTGTGCTCTCGCTGGAGCAGGTCCACCGGCACCAGCTCGTAGGGCACGCCCAGTTCCTCGAGCAACCAGCGGGGGCGGGTGGCGCGCGTGTGCTGGGCGAAATAGAGCTTCATCATCGTCGTCGGGACTCCGAGGTGTGTCGCTTGAGCCGGCGAGCCTTTCCGAGCTGCACGGCGCCGCGCGAGCTTCGCATCTCGCCCCTCCTCGCGGGTGCGGGGATTATTGGATCCGGGCACACCGCGCGCAGCTTGCACCCCCTGCATTCGGCCCCACTCCACACCGCCTCGTAGAGCGCCGTCACCCGGTCGATGACGTCGAAGTCCTCCGTCACGAACCCCAGTTCGAAATTGCGCACCGCGTCGCCCTTCGCGCCCAGGCCCGCGCCCGTGAGGTTGGCGCTCCCCAGGTAGGCCCACGCCCCGTCCACGACGACCGCCTTGAAGTGCACGCGCGGGCAGACCTTCAGCTCCAGTCCCCCCGCCACCAGCCGGGCCCGCTCGTCGAAGGCCGCGCGGAACGGACGGCTCGGCAGCTCCGCGTGCAAGAGCCGCAGCGACAGCCCTCGCGCCGACAGTCCGTCGAGCACCTCCACCAACGGAACGAAGCGCCCCTTCGACTCCACGTACATCGCCTTCACGTTCGCCGTCGCAATCCACACCGACTCGCGCGCGTGGAGCAGCTTCTCCAGCACCACCTCCCGATACAGCTCACTGCCGGACAGCAGTTCCGCCTGGATGGGACGCATGAAGGCCATCCTCACACACATACCTACCGCCCTCCAGTCGGAGCCCATTGTCCGCCGCTGGAAACTGACCTCCAGTCACTTGACGACTGACCCGGGGTCACCTAGCAATGACCCATGGTCAGCAATCCGGGGGTGAAGGGGGAGCGGGCGGCGCCTCAGCGGGCGCGCAAGGACGAGGACAAGGAAGCGAGACGTCGGCTGCTCCTGGATGAAGCGCTGGCGCTCTACGCGGCCACCTCCTACGCGGAGGTGAAGATGGCGGACGTGGCGGAGCGCGCCGGCCTGGCCAAGGGGACGGTGTTCCTCTACTTCCCGACCAAGGAGGCGCTGTTCCTGGCGCTGCTGGAGGACCTGCTCTTCTCCTGGTTCGCCCGACTGGATGCGCGGCTGTGTCAGCCGGACGCGCCGTGGACGGGCCCCTGGTTGGCCCGCTCGGTGGCCCAGTCGCTGGAGGCGGAGACCTCGCTCACGCGGCTGCTCGCGATGCTGCAGACGGTGCTCGAGCAGAACGTGTCCGTGGAGCAGGCGCGCCGGTTCAAGGAGCGGCTGCTGCAGGCCATGCTGCACATCGGCGCGCTGCTGGAGGCGCGGCTGGACTTCCTAAAGCCGGGCGAAGGCCCCCGGGTGCTCGTGCATCTGCACGCGCTGGTGACGGGCCTGCGGCAGATGGCGGACGTGGCGCCCGTGGCGCGCGAAGTCCTGGCGTCACCGCACATGGCCCCCTTGCGAATCGACTTCACCGCCGAGCTGACGGCGGCCCTCACCACCCTCTTGCGCGGGCTCGAGTCCCGCTGAAGCACGTCACCACACCCCAGGAGCCAACCATGCTGGAGCTCGTCCCCGTCGCCACCGAGTCGAAGCCCTCCGCGGACCTCGCGCGCATCCAGGCCGCCTTCCAGGCCCAGCGCGCGAATCGCTGGGTGATGTCCCGCACCACCACGGCCGAGCGCATCGCCCGGCTCAAGCGCCTGCGCGAGGCCATCATCGCCCGCCGCGATGAGCTGGCGGAGGCCATCCACCAGGACTTCCGCAAGCCCGCGCTGGAGGTGGAGCTGACGGAAATCCACCCGACGCTGGAGGAGCTGAACCACACGGTGAAGCACCTGTCGTCGTGGATGAAGCCCACGCGGGTGGGCACGCCGATGCTGCTCGCGGGCTCCTCCGCGCACGTGCGCTACGAGGCGCGCGGCGTGGTGCTGGTGCTGGCCCCCTGGAACTATCCCTTCCAGCTCTTGATGGCGCCGCTCATCGCCGCCATCGCCGCGGGCAACACCGTCATCTGCAAGCCCAGCGAGAAGACGCCGCACACCGCGCGCTTCCTCTCGCGGCTGGTGCGCGACGTCTTCCCGGAGAACGAGGTCGCGCTGTTCGAGGGCGGCGCGGAGACGGCGGAGGCGCTCCTGGAGCTGCCGTTCGACCACTTCTTCTTCACGGGCAACCCGCGCATCGGCCGCAAGGTGATGGAGGCCGCGGCGAAGCACCTGGCCAGCGTGACGCTGGAACTGGGTGGCAAGTCACCGGCCATCGTCGACGAGACGGCGGACGTGCGGGCCGCGGCCGAGCGACTCGCGTGGGGCAAGTTCATCAACGGCGGACAGACCTGTGTCGCGCCGGACTACGTGTTCGTTCACGAGTCCCGCCAGCAGGCCTTCATTGACGAACTCAAGGCGGTCATCGCCCGCTTCTACGGCGCCACCGAGCCGGAGCGGCAGGCGAGCGCGGACTTCTCGCGCCTGGTGGACGCGACGGCGTGGCGGCGGGTGAAGGACCTGGTCGACCGGACGGTGGCGGCGGGAGCCAAGGTCGAGGTGGGCGGGGTGGCGGACGGGCCCTCGCGCTACCTGGCGCCCACCGTGCTGACGGGCGTGACGGCGGACATGGCCATCATGGAGGGGGAAATCTTCGGGCCGGTGTTGCCGGTGATGACGTACCGCTCGCGTGACGAGGTGTACGCGCACATCCAGGGTGGGGAGAAGCCGCTGGCGCTCTACGTCTTCAGCCAGGACAAGCGGGCCATCGAGGACGTGTTCCGCAACACGACCTCCGGAGGGGCGGTGGTGAACAACGTCCTCATCCACGTGGCGAACCCGAACCTGCCCTTCGGCGGGGTGGGAATGAGCGGCCTGGGGCACTACCACGGCGTCTACGGCTTCCGGACCTTCAGTCACGAGCGCGCCGTGTCGGTTCAATGGATGAAGTCGCTGGCGGCGGTGTTCTTCCCGCCGTACCGCGGAAAGGCGCAGGAGTGGGCCTCCCGCGCCAGCCGGCTGTTGGAGTAGGCCCCACACAGCCAGAGGAGCCGGGATGCGCGTGGTGAAGCAGGAGGAGGAGCTGATTCCCCGGGGCATGCAGGAGGCGTTCGACCGCCTGCGGGCCCGGCGCTGGGACGTGGCGCGGCGGGGCCCCGGCGAGCGGCTGGCGAAGCTGGAGAAGCTCAAGGCGCTCATCGTCGAGCGGAGGCAGGCGCTCGCCGACGCCATCCACGCGGACTTCCGCAAGCCGCCCGCGGAGGTGGAGGCGACGGAAATCCTCCCGGTGCTGATGGAGCTGGAGCACGTGCGCAAGCACCTCAAGGCGTGGATGAAGCCGCGCAAGGTGACGACGCCGCTGGTGCTCACTGGGACGACCAGCCACGTGCGTCACGAGGCGCGCGGCGTGGTGCTGGTGATGGCGCCCTGGAACTACCCGTTCAACCTGCTGCTGATGCCGCTGGTGGGCGCGGTGGCGGCGGGCAACACCGTCATGTGCAAGCCCAGCGACAAGACGCCGAACACGTCGCGCTTCCTGGCGGAGCTGGTGCGCGACACGTTCCCCGAGGACGAGGTGGCGCTGGTGGAGGGTGGCGCGGAGGTGGGCGAGGCGCTCTTGCGGCTGCCGTTCGACCACTTCTTCTTCACCGGAGGGCCGCGCGTGGGGCGGCGGGTGATGGAGGCCGCGGCGAAGCACCTGGCCAGCGTGACGCTGGAGCTGGGCGGCAAGTCGCCGGCCATCGTGGATGCGTCAGCGGATATCGAAGCCGCGGCGGAGCGGGTGGCCTGGGGCAAGTTCCTCAACGGCGGGCAGACGTGCATCGCGCCGGACCACGTCTGGGTTCATGCGTCGAAGGAAGAGGCGTTCCTCGCGGCCCTGAAGGCGGCGCTGGAGCGCTTCTACGGGCGCTCCGAGGAAGCGCGGCGCGCGAGCTCCGACCTCTGCCGGATGGTGGATGACGGCGCCTTCGCGCGGGTGCGCGGGTTGCTGGACCGCACGGTGGCGGCGGGAGCGCGAGTGGTTGTCGGCGGCGGCGTGGACGCGGAGACGCGCTTCATCGCGCCGACGGTGGTGGCGGACGTGGCACCGGATGCGCCGTTGATGGAGGAGGAAATCTTCGGGCCGGTGTTGCCGGTGTTGCGCTTCGAGTCGCTCGACGAGGTGGTGACGCACGTGCGCGCGGGCGGCAAGCCGCTGGCGCTCTACATCTTCAGCCATGACGAGGCGGTGGTGGAGCGGCTGCTCCAGGAGACGAGCGCGGGCGGGACGTGCATCAACGCGGTGGTGTTGCACAACGTGAACCCGAACCTGCCGTTCGGCGGCGTGGGCGCGAGCGGCCTGGGCGCGTACCACGGCGAGACGGGATTCAAGACCTTCAGCCACGAGCGCGCGGTGCTGCGCCAGGGACGCACGTCCCTGGCGAACCTGTTCTTCCCGCCGTACACCGGCAAGGCCCGGAAGCTCGCGCGACTGGCGAGCCGCCTGTTCGAGTAGGCGGCCCCGCCGTCAACTCAGCTGCGAAGGCCCGGAGCTTCGTGGCCGGTGCGAGCCACGTACTCGGTGTAGCCACCGCCGTACTGGTGGATGCCATCCGGCGTCAGCTCCAGCACGCGGTTGGACAGCGCGCCCAGGAAGTGACGGTCGTGCGAGACGAAGAGCATGGTCCCCTCGTAGCGGGCCAGCGCGGTAATCAGCATCTCCTTCGTCGCCATGTCCAGATGGTTCGTGGGCTCGTCCAGCACCAGGAAGTTGGGCGGGTCGAAGAGCATCTTCGCCATCACCAGACGCGCCTTCTCACCACCCGACAGCACGCGGCACTTCTTCTCCACCTCGTCACCGGAGAAGCCGAAGCACCCGGCCAGCGCGCGCAGCGAGCCCTGTCCCGCGCGGGGGAACGCGTCCTCCAGTGACTCGAACACCGTGCGCTCACCGTTCAGGAGGTCCATGGCGTGCTGGGCGAAGTACCCCAGCTTCACGCTGCCACCCACCGTCACCGCGCCCGTGTCCGGCGTCGTCGAGCCCACCACCAGCTTCAACAGCGTGGACTTGCCCGCGCCGTTGACGCCCATGACGCACCAGCGCTCGCCGCGGCGCACGAGGAAGTCCATGCCGTCATAGATGCGCCGGGAGCCGTAGGCCTTGTGCACCGCCTTCAGGTTCACCACGTCGTCGCCCGAGCGCGGCGCCGGCTGGAACTCGAACAGCACCGTCGTGCGGCGCTTGGGCGGCTCCACCTTTTCAATCTTCTCCAGCTTCTTCACGCGGCTCTGCACCTGCGCGGCGTGCGAGGCGCGGGCCTTGAAGCGCTCGATGAACTTCAGCTCCTTGGCGAGCATGGCCTGCTGGCGCTCGTACTGCGCCTGCTGCTGCTTCTCGTTCTGCGCGCGCTGCTGCTCGTAGAAGTCGTAGTTGCCCGAGTACGTCGTCAGCGAGCCGCCGTCGATTTCCACCATCTTGGTGACGATGCGGTTCAAGAACTCGCGGTCGTGCGACGTCATCAGGAGCGCGCCCTCGTATCCCTTGAGGAAGCCCTCCAGCCAGATGAGGCTCTCCAGGTCCAGATGGTTGCTCGGCTCGTCGAGCAGCATCGCGTCCGGACGCATGAGCAGGATGCGCGCCAGCGCCACGCGCATCTTCCAACCACCGGACAGCGCGCCGACATCGCCGTCCATCATCTCCTCGCTGAAGCCCAGGCCCGCGAGAATCTCCCGCGCGCGGCCCTCCAGCGCGTAGCCACCCAGCTCCTCGAAGCGCGCCTGCACCAGGCCGTAGCGCTCGACGAGCTTCTCCATGTCGTCGGCCTTGTCCGGGTCGGCCATGTCCGCTTCGAGCGCCTTCATCTCCGCGGCGACCGTGCTCACCGGGCCCGCGCCGTCCATGACCTCGGACACGGCGCTGCGGCCGGACATCTCGCCGACGTCCTGGTTGAAGTAGCCGATGGTGACGCCACGGTCGACGGCCACCTGGCCTTCGTCGGGGTGTTCCTGGTCGGTAATCATCCGGAACAGCGTCGTCTTGCCGGCCCCGTTGGGCCCGACGAGGCCGACCTTCTCCCCCTTGTGGAGAGCGGCCGAAGCCTCGATGAAGAGAATCTGCTGGCCGTGCTGCTTGCTGATGTTGTCGAGACGAATCATGTGCGTAGGGGGTGCCCGGAAGGCGGGCGCGGCGCCCTTATGCCATGGGGGACGCCGAAGGAGGATTGTTCCGAACCCTCGACCTCCGCTTCCCATGCCCGGGGGCGGCCCACCAGAGGGGCGTTCGCCCTGGAGCCAGGAGGGAGACCTACATGGCCCCGCCAGTCCCCAGGCGCCATTCCGCCGTGAGCGGATCCGCTCGGGTACCGGGAGCCGGACACCCCGCCCTGGGTGCCCGGCCGCCTGGTCCCCTGCCGTGCCTCAGGGCGTGATGACGAGGCGGATGGGATTGCCTTCCTTCTTCACCAGCCGCTCCACGCCCTTCGCCACGTCCTCCAGCGGCATCGTCGCCGTCACGGAGCGCGAGACGTCCAGGCGCTTGGTGCTCACCAGCGTCACGAGCTGGTCCAGGTGCTTCTTCTCGTAGCCCAGGTGTCCGACCAGCGCCTGGGAGCGCAGGCCGAAGTTGACCCCGGCTCCCAGTTGGATGGGCTCCGGCGACAGGCCCACCATCACCGCGCGCCCGTAGCGCCCGAGGCTCAACGCCGCCTGCGCCAGCACCGAGTTGGCGCCCACCAGGTCCACCGCCACATCCAACCCCAGCCCATTCGTGTGCTGGAGAATCTGCGCACGCACGTCCGGAGAACGCGGGTCCAACGCCACGTCCGCGCCGAACTCCAGCGCGCGGTTTCGCGCGGCCTCGTTCGTGTCGAACGCGATGATGGGCGTCGCCCCCATCATCCGGGCAATCTGCACCGCGTGGACCCCAAGCCCACCGATGCCCCACAGGCCCACCGACTGCGCGGGCCGCAACTTCGCGCTCTCCACCAGTCCCGCGTACGGCGTGGCCACCGCGTCCGCGAGGATGGCCGCCTGTTCGAAAGGCAGGTGGTCCGGAATCGAGGACAGCACGAAGTACGGCACCACGACGTACTCGGCCCACGCGCCGTCGTAGTGGAAGCCCATGATTTGAAAGTCGAGGCACTCCTGCGGCTGGCCATTGGAGCACTTCGGGCAGCGACCGCAGGGCTTGCCACCCGCCATCGCGACACGCTGCCCCTCCTTCCAGCGCGGCACGCCCACGCCCACCTCGTCGATGACACCCGAGGACTCATGGCCCGGCGTCACCACGGGCAACGGAGAGCGGAGCGAACCGTCGAGCAGATGCGCATCCGACAAGCAGATGCCGCACGCCTTCACTCGCACCCGCACCTCGCCCGGACGCGGTTGGGGCACGGGGACCTCCGTCACCGTCAACGTCCGCGTGGCCGTATCGAAGCGCGCCGCCCGCATCGTCCGCTGGTTCGCGTCTGCCATCGATTGCTCCTCCTGGCCGCGCATCGTGGAACACGAGCGGGCACCCAAGCTCGGAAGGCGCGACCGTAGCACGCACCCTCGGGGCTGCTCGCTGACTCGAAGCGAGCCTTTCACTCTGGCGCGAGGACGACACTTCCACCGCACCCATTCGGCTCCGAGCGGTCTGGAACGACTCGCACCGCGAAACTGGCACCGCGCCAGTCCGCCTCCCCATGCGCATCGCGACACGGGAGGCTCGCGCACTCGCACCCGTTCCCGTGCAACGCCTCGCCCTGTGGCGTAGGCGGCATCACGGCCGTTTGCGCGCACCACCGCCAGCACGGGCGCGCCGTGTGGCGTAGAGTGCCCGGCCGTGCTGACCGTCGAACCGCATCCGTCCCTGGACACCCTGGCCTTCACCACCACGTTCCCCGCACCGCTGGGCTCGCTGCCCTCGCCGGAGTGGCTGGTGGCGTTGCTGAAATCGGATGCGGCCGCGCCACTCTCCAGCGACGACGCCGTGCGCGGCGCCGTGCGCGACATGCTCCGCCACGGCGGCTACAAGCCCACAGGCCGCGGCAAGCCCGCCTCCGAGTACCTGGTGCGCGCCGCGACGGAAGGCACGCTCGGCTCCATCAACACCGCCGTGGACCTCTGCAACGCCGTGTCCCTGCACAGCGGCCTGCCCATCAGCGTCGTCGACCTGGACCGGGCCACCGCGCCCTTCCGCGTGGGCATCGCCCCCGAGGGCTCCCAGTACGTCTTCAATGCCTCCGGCCAGAGCATCGACCTGGCGGGCCTGCTGTGCCTCTTCGACGCCGAGGGCCCGTGCGCCAATGCCGTGAAGGACGCCCAGCGCACCAAGACGAACGCCGACACCCGCCGCACCCTCACCGTCCTCTGGGGCGCCAAGGGCCTGGGTGACCGCACCGCGCGCGCCTTCACATGGTACCGCGAGCTGTTGGAACGCGCGGGAGCCACCGTGGAGCGGATCCCCTGAGCGCCCTGGACCTGGAGCAACTGCTCGCCGACGGCGCTCGCTCCCTCTCCGCCGCCTGGGGACGACCCGTGCTCCTGGCCGAGCCCCAGGTCCTCCGCACCGAGTCCCGCTGCCATGTCGTGCGCGCCCGCGTGCGCGGCGGCGATGTGCCCACCGTCATCCTCAAGCACTTCCACGCGGACCCCGTGCTCGGCCTGGACGAGTGGGCCGGGCTGGAGCTGCTCGGCCGCCACAACCTCACCACCGCCCCGGGCCTCATCGCCGGCGACATCCACTCCCGCCTCCTCGTCCTCCAGGACCTGGGCATCGGCCCCAGCCTGGAAGACCTCTTCAATTCGGTGGACGCGAGCGCCGCCACCGGAGGACTGCTCGCCGTGGCCCGACTCACGGGCCAGCTCCACGCGCGCACCCGGGGCCTGCAAGGTGACTTCGACCTGCTCCGCCACTCGCTGCACCCACGCCCCTTGCGCGTGCGCATCGACAACGCGCGCTATCTGGTGGAGCACGCGGACCGGCTGCATCGCTGGACGAACGCCGTCGGCACCACCGTGGCCGCCGGCACCCAGGAGGACGTGGAGCAACTGGCGCGTGAGCTGGCCGAGCCCGGCCCCTTCCTCGCGCTCTCCCACGGGGACATGGCCCCGGGCAACACCCTCTTCACCACCAGCGGCCCGCGCCTGCTCGACTTCGAGTACTGCGGCATGCGCCACGCGCTGTACGACGCGCTCATGTGGCTCATCGTGGTGCCCCTGCCCGACGAGCTCGTCACTCGCGCCGACCTCACCTATCGCATCACCCTGGCCCCCGTCTGCGAGGCGGCCCAGACGGACGCCACGTACACCCACGCGCGCGCCCTGGTCGCCACGGCGCGCACGGTGAACATGTTCCAGTGGCTGTCGCCCAAGGCGCTGGAGCGAGACAGGGACTGGGCGCCGGGCTACTCCGAGCGCGCCGCCCTGCTGCGCCACCTCGCGCGCTCCCGCGTCCTGCGCGAGCCCACGAGCCTGGTCCCCGCCCTCTCACGCACCCTCGCCTCCCTGGAGGAGCGACTCGTGGCGCGCTGGGCGGGAACTCCGTCCTTCACCTGGCCCGCGTTCCGGTAGCGCGCCGGAGGACGCACGCCTTCGCGCTCACTCGCGGACGCGCACCACCACCTTGCCGAAGGGCCCCCGGTCCAGGTGCTCGAGCGCCTTCGGGAACTCGCGCAGCGCATACGTCGCGTCGACGACCGGCTCCAGGCGCAGCGCGTCCACCGCGCGCACGAAGTTCTCCAGGCCGCGTCGGTTCCCCACCAGCACGCCCTGGATGACGCCCTGGGTCTGGAACAACGGCACCACCGGGAAGCGCATGTCGAAGCCGTCCAGCACGCCGATGAGCGTGACGCGTCCACCGGGCGCCAGCGCGCTGACCGAGCGCGCCAGGTTGTCACCGCCCACCATCTCCAGGATGTGGTCCGCGCCACGCCCCCCTGTCAGCTCCACCACCGCCTTCTCCCAATCCGGCGTCTGGCGCCGGTGGATGCCGTGGGCCGCGCCCAGCTTCTTCGCGCGCGCAAGCTTCTCCTCATCCCCCGACGTGACGATGACCCGCGCTCCCAGCGCCGAGGCGAGCTGCACGGCGAACAGCGACACGCCGCCCGTGCCCTGGGTCACCACCGTCTGCCCGGGCCGCACCCCGCCCAGCTCCACGAGCGCCGTCCACGCGGTGAGCCCCGCGCACGGCAGCGTGCTGGCGCGCACGTCATCCAGCGTCCGGGGCGCGGCGACGAGCCAGCTCTCCGGCATCGCCACATACTCGGACAACACCCCCGGCAGACTCCCTCCCAGGCTGCGCACCGAGCCATTCACGCGCGGCACGGGCCCATCCACCCAGTCCGCGTTGAACGCGGCGAGCACCCGCTCCCCCACCTTGAACCGGGTGACACCGCCACCCGTGGCCACCACCTCACCGACCATGTCGGAGGTGGGCACGAAGGGCCACGGCACATCCGAATAGCCAGCCCCGTCGAGGAACAACTTCTCGCGGTAGTTCAGCGACACCGCCGAGACTCGGACCAGCACCTCGCCCGCGACCGGCGTGGGAATCGCCACGCTCGCCAGCTCCAGGTTCGCTCGGCCAGGCCGCCGCAGCTCCCACCGCTTCATCACGCCATCCATCGTTTCGCTCCGTTGCCGTGCCATCGAGAGGCGCGGGGGATATACGGACGAGGAGGTGTCCCCAGTGACGAGACTTCGGCGCCTCACTGGGGACAGGAATTCACCAATGGGAACCACACCGTGACGGACCGACTCAGTGGAGTGCTCACCTTCGTCCAGGCCGCCGAGGCTGGTGGCTTCGCGCTCGCGGCCGAGCGGCTGGGCCTGTCCCGTTCCGCCGTCGGAAAGAGCATCGCCCGGCTGGAGGAGCGGCTGGGTACCCGCCTGTTCCAGCGCACCACGCGCAGGCAGAGCCTCACCGAGGACGGACAGGTCTTCTACGAGCGCTGTGTCCGCGCGCTGGCGGAGCTGGAAGCGGCGGAGGCCGCGCTGGACTCCGGCCGCCGCGCACCCACGGGCCGCCTGCGCGTGGCCGCGTCCGTGCTGTTCGGTCGGCACTGCGCCGCGCCCCTGCTCTGGGAGCTGACGCGCCAGCATCCGGGCCTCGAGCTGGAGCTGTGCTTCAGCGACCGCGTGGTGGACCTCATCGAGGAGGGCTTCGACCTGGCCATCCGCGTCGCGCCCCTCGCGGACCACGCGGGCCTCACCGCGCGCAGACTCGGCGCGCAGATGATGGTGGTCTGCGCCTCGCCTCGCTACGTCGCCCGGCATGGCCGACCGAAGACGCTCGCGGACCTCGCGAACCACGAGGCCATCAATTACGGGCGACAGGGCATCAGCAAGCCCTGGCGTTTTCCGGACGGCCAGGGCGGAGAGCGGGTCATCCCCGTCCAGGGCAGCCTGCGCTTCGATGACCTGGAGGCCATCGCCGATGCCGCCGTCCAGGGTGCCGGGCTCGCGTGGCTTCCGTGCTGGCTCGTCGCCGAGCGGGTGCACAAGGGCGAGCTCGTGACGCTGCTGGAGACGGAGGGCCGCCACGGCAATGAAATCTTCGCCGTGTGGCCCCAGAACAAGCACCTGCCGTCGAAGGTGCGCGCGGCCATCGACATCCTGGTCGCGCGCATCCCCGAGCGGCTGTCCTCCGGGGAGAACCAGTCCAAGGGGGCACGGAGAAAGCCCCTGCGCCGGAAGGCCTAGAGTCCCTCGCCGAAGCGGTCTCCCGTCTCCACCGAGTCCGTCTGCTCCGACGGCGCCTGGGACCAGAGCTGCTCGCCCGCGCGCGACAGGCCCGTGACACCCGCGCTGTACAGCACCTGCACCGCGCCCGAGTCGGTCGCGCTCCCCACGTCCTCGTACGGCACGCCCACCGCCAGGTCCACGAAGCCATCCCCGTCGTAGTCCCCCGAGGACAGCCGGGAGCCGAACGCATCCTGGAGCTCCGCGCCCTCCTCCACGGTGGAGCCCACTTGAGACCAGCGCTGCTCACGCGCAGTGGACAGCCCACCCGGCGCGCCGTGCAACACGTGCACGATGCCCGCGCCGACGACAGCCCCCACGCTCTCCGAGGCCACACCGATGGCGAGGTCCACATGGCCATCTCCATCGAAGTCCTCGGCCACCAGCGCGGAGCCCAGGGCGTCGCCTTGCTCGGCCACGTCCGAGATACCGGCCGAATCCTGGCTCCAGGCGAGGGCCCCCGTGGACTGGAGCCCCGCGCTTCCGCCGCGCAACACCGTCACCGCGCCCGCCCCCGCCATGAAGCCCACCGTCTGACCCGGAGCCGCGATGGCCAGCTCACTCCGCCCATCGCCATTGAAGTCCCCCGCCGCCAGCGCGGCACCGAAGAGCACCTCCTCGCTCGCGACACCGGGCACCCCGTCGCTTCCCGGAGTCCACAGTTGGTTGCCCGTGCTCGTCAGGCCATCGATGGAGCCGGACAGGACGTTCACCGCGCCCACGTTCGCGACGGCGCCCACGTCCTCGGAGGGCACACCCACGGCCAGTTCGTCGAAGCCGTCTCCGTTGAAGTCACCCGCGGCCAGCGCGGAGCCGAAGCGGTCTCCCGTCTCCGTGACTTCGAGCACGTGCGCCGCCGCCTGACTCCAGCTCTGCGCGCCAGTGCCCGTGAGCCCGGAGATGGAGCCGAACAACACCGTCACCAGCCCGGAGTCGAGCGCCGAGGAGCCATAGTCCTCGGCGGGAACGCCCACGGCCAGGTCGTCATACCCATCGCCGTTGAAGTCCCCCACCGCCAGCACGGCGCCGAAGCCGTCAAACGCCTCGGCGCTGTCAGGCACGCTCGCGCTGTTCTGATGCAGCACCTTGTCCGTGGACAAGTCCACGCCCTGCGCCGACCCCAGGAAGACGTGGACCGAGCCCGCGTCGACAATCCCATTCACGTCGTCCTCCGGCACGCCGACGGCCACGTCCGCGAAGCAGTCGCCATTGAAATCACCCACCGCCACCGCGGCGCCGAAGTGGTCGGCGCGACCCGCCGTGTCCTCCACGCCCGACACGTCGCGATGCAGCCACAGGCCCGCCGTCCCCAGCCCCGTGGCCGAGCCCAGCACCAGGCTCACCGCCCCCTGGTCCAACCCCAGGCCCACGTCCTCGTCCGGCGCGCCGACGACGAGGTCCGCGTAGCCATCTCCATTCACGTCCGAGTGGCGCCCGTAGCCATGCAGGCGCTTCACGGCGCAGGCGTCAGCCAGAGTCGGCGCGGTGCGGTTCGCGGTGAAGAACGAGCCGTCCAACCGGGTGATGGTCGGCGAGTCATTCGCGGAGAAGGCCTCCGGCGCGTAGTGCATCAGGGAGTCCAACCCATAGGGCCCCAGGTTGCGGCCGGCCGCGCCCTCCTGCGCGAAGGTCTCGAAGGCGTGGGCATACCCCGCCTCGATGTTCTCGAAGTGGATGACGACGTTCCTGTCCCGGTCCGTGCGCGCCTGCTCGTGCCACAGTCCCAGCGTGTGCCCCACCTCGTGGAGCGTGCTCCCCGTGGTGCAGCCCGGCGCGAGCGTCACGAACTGCTGCCCCCCGATGCGACCGACGTGTGACGAGCAGCCCGTCCCCGGCCGGAAGGTGACGTAGTCCGACTGGGTCGTGCGCGGCACGAACCGGATGGGCGTGAGGGCCTCCCACTGAGCCAGGGCCGCCGTGACACGCCCGATGTTCGGCAAGGCCGCGTCCACCGTGTAGGGCACCACGCCGCCCGGCCAGCGCGTCATCGCGCGCGTGGACACCGCGCCCTGCGCCTCCACCGATAGCGCGGAGAGCTCACTGGCCGGGACCTCGGGCGGCAGGAGGATGTCCCCCTGGAAGACACGCTCGCCGTCGATGCGCTCGTAGGCGAGCGCTCGCGGTCCTCCGGCGACCTGGAAGTTCGCTCGGCGCACTTCACCCGTGCGACCCGGGAAGGCTCGCTCCTGCCGGATGACCTCGCTCGAAGCACCGGCGTCGACCTCGCCGCCACAACCACTCGCGCTCCCGACGAGCACGCCCAGCACCACACCCGCCCAGCCACGTGAAACATGTTTCATCCCCGGAAGTCTCGACATCGGAATGTATCCCCCAGAAGTCGGGCACGGCGCCCCGCGAGATGCGGGGCGGCATACGTGCAACCCGATATGCATCTGCATCCGGATGAATATTTAGAGCAGCGGTCTGACATGCCGCGCTCCACGCCGACTTCGGTTCCGGGCGCAAGAGCCCGGGCCGAGCACGGGCGAAGCCGGGAACATTTCCACGGGACCGATGTCACATGGCAAAGACAGACGGACCCCGAGTCGCGGCCCGCGCGGGGCCCTTCGAGGACTCAGAGCTTCAGGCCCTCGCGGACGCGCGCCACCACCTCCGGAGGGGGCGGCGACACATCCACCTCCAGCGCCTGCGTGGGCACCTCCAGCGTGGCGAGCTGGCTGTCCAGCAACGACGGCGGCATGAAGTGCCCGTGCCGCTTCGCGAGCCGGCCCGCCAGCACCTCGCGCGGAGCGTTCAGGTACACCCACCGCGTCCGCGCGGGGTCCACCTCCAACTGGTCCCGGTAGGCGCGCTTGAGCGCGGACGAGGCGAGCACCAGGTCCTCGTCACGCTCCATGGCCGCCTGGAGCTGGCCGCGCACCACGGCGAGCCAGGGCGTGCGGTCCTCGTCCGTCAGGGGGACACCCGCCGCCATCTTCGCCACGTTGGACCGGGGGTGCAGGTCATCCGCGTCCAGGAAGCGCCAGCCCAGGCTCCGCGCCAGGGCCTGCCCCACCGTCGTCTTCCCCGCGCCCGACACTCCCATGATGATGACGACCATCCGGTGCGGCCTCCTCGACTCGTGGACCTCCAGACAGATTGCGACGCCTCCCGACAGAGCGCCACTCCCATCCTCGGCAAGTGCCCACCGCACCACGATGGCGTGAAGAGTCGCAACCGTATGAGCCGCCTTGTTGCTCGCACTTGAGGACGTGGACGCACAGCCCCGGGA
Source organism: Myxococcus sp. CA039A (assembly GCF_013336645.1). Taxonomy (NCBI): domain Bacteria; kingdom Pseudomonadati; phylum Myxococcota; class Myxococcia; order Myxococcales; family Myxococcaceae; genus Myxococcus; species Myxococcus sp. CA039A. The sequence continues at coordinate 27,790 of NZ_JABUMQ010000032.1, forward strand.
GTGATGCGCCGGGACTCGGTCCTCCGCTTGCTGGGCGAGCCGCCGCGGTCCTGGCGTCGAGAATGGAGGGGACACCGGTGGAGGCCCCACGACACAGGCGCCCCGAAGTGACGCCTCGGAGCGACACTCGCGGACGGCGTACGTTCCCGTGGCGACGCGAAACGGGATGCTGGCGGACCGTTGGCGGAGAGCGTCAGCGCGTGAGCACGTCAAGCATCAGGGACCAGGCCCCCTGCTCCCATGCCGTCAACGGCAGCGAGGTGCAGAGGTACAGAGCGGAGAGGTCGCTCATCCTCCCGGCGCGCAAGAGCGTCCGGACCAAGGCGGTGGTCACTCTGTTCGTGAGGCCGAACTCCGTCATCAACTCCCCTGCACGATGATTGGCGAGCATCTTCCGGGCCCGTGCGAGCAGATGACCCCAGAGATAGCGGTGCGAGCCGCTCGTGACGTTGGCGAGCGACTCCCGGCACATGTCCGACCTCGAGCCCCGGACCGCCACCTTCAAGCTCATGCTCTTGGGCTCGTCCGAATACCACGGACGGTTGTCCCACTTCACATGGGCCTCGAAGAGCATCCCCGACACCTCGATGAGGAACTTCACGTTCAGCCCCGGGAACCCGGTGCTGCTCCAGAAGGCGAAGGGGTCTCCTTCGTTGTAGCTCCTGAAGGTCGGCCACTGGTCCTGCCCCGTGATGTCATTCTCGATGGAGTCGGTGGTGATGCTCGGCGGGCTGGGGTAGCTGGAGAACGACGGGGGACCTCCAGAGAACGACGGGGGGCCTCCAGAGAACGACGGGGGGCCTCCGGAGAACGACGGGTAGCCCCCGGAGAACGACGGGTAGCCCCCGGAGAACGATGGGGGACCTCCAGAGAACGACGGAGGGCCTCCGGAGAACGACGGGTAGCCCTCGGAGAACGACGAGGAGCCTCCGGAGAACGACGGGAAGGAGAAGGGAGAGGACTGGCTCTTCGCCCAGACACAACACGGGGGCGGAGAACGGCTATAGCAACCGGTACAGATGAAGACATGGCAGGAGGGGCACGTCTTCGGCTTGTGCGTCATGCAGTAGTAGCGCGTGCAGAAGACACACTGGGACGAGGGATGCACCGGAGCCATGTACGAGCATTTGGACGAGCCGCAGTTAACCACCGTGGGCGGCGAGGGTTTGTACATGCGGGCAGTCCTCCATGACGCGCGATTGGAGGAACCACCAGCAAATCACATACCAATGACTGGAATTGCTCGGTGCCAAGTGGCGACTGTCTGGGAATGCCCCCTGTTCGCGCCACTCCGCGTCCCATGAGGACGCGGGCGCGTCTGGGAGGAACACGACGTGGGCCGAGACAGGTTGTCCGAGCACGCCCCCCAAGGCTCCGCGCGCCTTGGGGATGTCAGACCTTGGGGGTACTCTTCCCTTCATCGCCGCGAAGGACGCGGCACGGAGGGGTCGGCACTTGGCGGAAATCGCGGACGGCGAGCAGGTGGAAGTCCAGGGCTCGGGTTCCAAGCCCTACATCCTCAAGAACACGGGAGGCGTCTACTCGTGCTCCTGCCCCGCGTGGCGCAACCAGTCCATCGCCATCGAGCGACGCACCTGCAAGCACCTGCGCCGCGTGCGCGGTGACGCCGCCGAGGACGCCCGCACCGGCGGCACCTCCACGCCTCCCGTCAAGGCCACGCGCGCGAAGGCCCCCGCCGGCGATGCCGAGGGCGAGGCGGACGACGAGAAGGCCCCACCGCTGCTGCTCGCCCACCCGTGGGAGAACGACGTGGACCTCACGAACTGGTGGATGAGCGAGAAGCTCGACGGCGTGCGCGCGTACTGGGACGGCAAGCGCTTCTGGTCGCGCCTGGGCAACGAGTTCTTCGCGCCGGACTGGTTCACCGCGGGGCTGCCGGACTTCCCGCTGGACGGAGAGCTGTTCGGCGGGCGCAAGCGCTTCCAGCGCACGGTGAGCGTGGTGCGCCGGCAGGACAAGAGCAAGGACTGGAAGGAGCTGCTCTTCGTCGTGTTCGACGCGCCGAGCTTCGACGCCGCGTTCGAGCAGCGGCTGGAGCACTGTCGCAAGTGGCTGGATGACGCGAAGCCCGCGTATGCGCAGTGGCATTCGCACGAGCGCTGTCAGGGGACTCCGCATCTGCGCTCGGAGCTGGAGCGCGTGGAGGGGCTGGGCGGCGAGGGGCTGATGCTGCGCAAGCCGGGCTCCCGCTATGAAGTCGGTCGCTCGCACACGCTGCTGAAGGTGAAGAGCTTCAAGGACGACGAGGCCGTCGTCATTGGCCACGTCGCGGGCGCGGGTCGACACAAGGGCCGGCTGGGCGCGCTGGAGGTGGAGCTGCGCAACGGCAAGCGCTTCAGCGTGGGCACCGGCCTGTCGGACGCCGAGCGCGAAGCACCACCGGCCATCGGCACGCTCATCACCTTCCGCTACCAGGAGCTGTCCAACGACGGCGTGCCGCGCTTCCCGTCGTACATCGGCGTGCGCATCGACGCGGCGCCGTTCAAGGGGAAGGCGAAGGGCTGAAGACGGGCACACCCACCCGTGCGGGGCAGCCGTCCCGCCGGGTCTGTGCGCCAGCGATCATCGCAAGCACCTGGACCCGCGTGGCGTGTCGGGGGCCGTCAGCACGTGGACGTCCGCACGGTTTATAGAGCAACGGGAGAGCCCTCCGCCCCCGCGGAGTCAGTACCTCCTGGTGTCTGCTCGAGGCGACCATGCACTGCGCGCTCTGCCTGTCGGAACACTCCGCGGACTCCCTGTGCACGCCCCAGCCCCGGGCACGACACGGCGCCTCGCTGCTCGGTGAATCCCTGCCCCATGGAGACAAGGCCGCCGAGCCCTGGTCCTGGGACGTGTGGATTCGCCATCCCGAGGGCGTGGACGTCCACGGCCTGGAGCTGGGCAAGGGCGGCCTCTTCCTGAGCTGCTCGGAGCCCTTCCCTCCCCTCTTCACCCGGCTGGAGCTGACGCTGCGACTGGCCGGCGAGGAGTTCGCCTGTGAGGGCGAAGTGGTGCGGCACGTCGACTCCGCGCACGCCCGCACCTGGGGCGTCTCAGCGGGCATCGGTGTGCAGTTGCTGCCCCCCTCACCCCGGCTGCGGGACTTCCTCGCGCAGACAAGGCAGTTCCAAAGCACAGGCTAGACCTCCTCGAATTTTGCTCCTGTGACCTTCGCGTGCTCCAGGGCTACCTTGATGTCCTCCGAGACGATGAGGGCAACTGTCCACCCCCAGGTGCGGAAGACCTTCGTGTTGCCCACCTTCGTGCGGTCAATCCGCATATCAACCACGTTTCGGTATTGGCCGAGCTTGTCCGGTCGCGCGTCCTCTGGCAGCCAGAACTCCACTTCATTTGATGCATTGTCATCGATGCACCGGACAACCTTCGTAGCAACGAGGACTTGATATTCGTCCGGGTGGCCTTTGAGATTCAAAGGGATGAGTTGCACATCATTGGGTGCCAGCTCCGCGAAGATGGCGGCCACCCGGATGTGGACAACGGGAGTCATGCCAACGCCTGCCATGCTGAAATCGCGCTGACGCCCAGGCTCACGAACAGAGAGCGTCAGGCGGCCATCACTTCGGACGGGCCGCCCAGAACTAAACTCCCTGATGTCTTCCGGCTCCCGGCCCTGTCCGTTCAACGGTTCTCCCAGGTACCAGTTGCCGGCCTGTACGTCCTCTTTGAGCCTGAAGTATCGAGAGTGATTCGACATGGTGGACGCCCTCACTGCGTCACTTGCCCTGAGTCAAAAGCCTGTGGATTTCCGTTCCTTTGGTCACGGCCTCTTTGGCGAGCCTGCGAAGCTCAACCGTGAGGGCCTCGCGGCAATCTGCCACCTTCCGACAGCTCCCCAAAGCCTCGAGTAGTCGCTCCTGGACGCGTTCATGATACCGCTGCGGATGTGGCCCCTTGTGACCGACGACTTCTACGACGTTCTCGGGGTCCTTCAGCTCCATCCCAGCCCTTGTGAAGAGGTCCCGGAATCTCGGCGTCCAGGGCCCGCCGCGCGCCGCTGAGACTTCGTTCTTGTTCGTGGCGATGTGGTGGCGCTCGCCTTGGCTGCGCATCCCCCGACTCGCCATGGCCAGGGCGTTGGGGGCGAGCGCGATGGTGAAGCCTTCCGCCGCCACCGCGACCGACTGCACACTTGCCACCGCGGCGTACTGGAAGCCTGCCTGAGACTCCACGGCGAGCGCAGCCTGAGCGGAGCCCGGCAGTCTCACGGCCTTCGCGACCAACCCCGCCGTGCTGCCGATAGCGGCCGTGGCGAGCATCACGAAGACGCGTGCCGCATTCTCTCCGAGGATTTCGCCGTACGCCTCACCCGACGCACTGAGCTGCGCGAAAGTCGTGGACTGGTCCACCTCGCGTACCAGGGTCAACCACCCGTCCAGCAGACGCCACATCGTGTCCACGCCCAGGTAGGCGATGGCGATGGCTGTCAGGGTAGCGGCCACGCCCTTGCTCACTGGCTCGGGGAGCGACCAGAGCAGCAGGTACATCGTCGCCGCGGCGGTGATTGTGGCCATGACCGCGCCGGGGTCCGTCATGCCCTCCAATGCCTCGGCTGTCTCCTCCCACACGGAGTCCATCGCGATGGCCAAGGCCCACCTGTACTTGCCGTCGCTGGCGAGCAGGGGGCCTTCCTCCAACAGCCGCAAGCAGTCTCCGGGTTGGTCCTTCCGCGAGCACCGCTGCCGCACGATGGACCATCTCATGGCCCTGGTGCATGCCTACCTCGCCGCTCGCGCCCATCATCCGCTTCACCATCTGCGCCTTGAATGCGTTTGTGTACGGCACTTCAACCCCTGCACTCGCCCCCATCGGGTGGTCAGCTCAGCACGTCAGCCGAGGCGACTTCTTCCCTGACACAGGGGGTTGGGTGGCAAGAATCTTTAGCGGCGCTGGGTCTTCCTCAATTCGGACATGCTTGGCCTGAGACTCTTGCTGTCGTGTCCATTTCCGAAAAACAGAGAAACGACGCATACCGTCAGTTCGCCGCTCGTGGGAAGTTTGGAAGAGGCGATCATGGGTCACCTTCCGGAAAATAGTGAATGTCCCCACCACGCCCGACCTCACTAGGAAAGCAAAGGGACGCCATGAATACCTTGTTGCGCCGCTACGCAGTCACGACTCTTGCTATCGCATCACTGACCGCTTCGCCCCCAGCGCTTGCACAGCTTGACCGAGCAAAAAGCGCGATCTCGGCAACAGCGAAACAGATGGGCGTGCCACTGAATGGCAAGTTCAAGAAGTTCGATGTGTCGATTGAGTTCGATCCGGCACATCTTGAACAAGCCCGTGTACAGGTGACCATTGACACCGCAAGCTTTGACCTTGGAGAGGGGGAGTACAACAAGCGGTTGCACGGCAAGGACTGGTTCGACGTAGCGACCTACCCACGGGCAACATTCCAAGCGTCGTCCGTCAAGGCAGGTGGCGCTGGCAAATACGACGTAGCCGGCAAGCTGACGATTAAAGGTCACTCGAAATCCGTCGTCATAGCTGTTGCACTCAAGGAAACGGGCTCGACACGAATCTTTGACGGAGAATTGCCAATCAAGCGCACAGAGTTCAACGTTGGCGCAGGCGAATGGAAGGACACTTCAGTTGTCGCAGACGAAGTGGTCATCAACTTCCACCTCGTTGTCTCAAAGCGGTAAAGCCATGGCCTGTAAGTAAAGAGTGGGTCCAGATGTTGCTGCCTGTCGCTAAGAGCCTCTATCAAATGTGAGGATAGAGGCTTCGGAAGAGCATGACGCAGCAGCCGAGGACGAGGAAGCCGAAGTGGACGTCGTCCCTGCGCTCGTCACGGACACGGAGCCGACGAAGTTGATTTTTCCAGGCCAGAGTGCGCTCCGCCACCCAACGGTGACGCCCCAGGCGCTCCTTGGACTCGACACCTGGTCGCGCGATTCGTGGTGCGATGCCGCGCTTTCGAAGCCCGCGCCGGTTCTTCTTCGAGGCGTAGGCCTTATCCCCGTGGACCTTCCTGGGACGGAAGCAGCGTTGCCCTGAAGGCATCCTCACCGGAGGTATGGAGTCCACGAGGGGAAAGAGTTCGTGGGTGTCGTGCACGTTCGCCGCCGTCAGCGACTCGGTGAGCGGCAGTCCATGGGCCTCTACGAGAAGATGATGCTTGCTACCCGCCTTCGCGCGGTCCGTCGGATTTGGGCCCGTGAGGGCCCCCTTTTTGAGGCCCGGACAGACGACGAGTCGATGCTGGCGCGGGAGAGGTCCACCCTGCCTCGTAGTCCCAGTTCATCCAGCAGTTGGTGTTGGAGCTTTTCCCAGACCCCGGCCTCGGTCCATTCCTCCAGCCGGCGCCAGGCTGTCATGCCCGACAGGCCGAACTGCTTGCGAGGAAGCATCTCCCATGGAATGCCGCTCCTCAGCACGAAGACAATGGCCTCCAGCGCCGCTCGGTCATCTGCTCGGGGGCGTCCAAGCTTCTTCTTGGGTCTCGGCGGAGGCAGCAGCGGCGCCACACGCTGCCAGAAGGCGTCGGGAACGAGTTCGCGGACCATGCACTCAAGCTGGGGATGCCCTTCGTCGGTGGCCACCCCAGCCCTGACTTTTGTTAGGTCCTCTAAACCAGAGTTCGTGATTGACGTTCAGGCTGGGGAGCAGGCGGACGAGGCGGGAAGAGGAGTTCGCCTGTGAGGGCGAAGTGGTGCGGCACGTCGACTCCGCGCACGCCCGCACCTGGGACGTCTCAGCGGGCATCGACGTGCAACTGCTGCCCCTCACCCCGGCTGCGGGACTTCCTCGCGCGGGCACGCGCCTCGCGTCACGAGCACGGCCCGACCTCCGAGCCACTCACCGCACGGTGAAGGCGCGCGATGCGCCGTAGTACGGGCGCACGCGCCCATCCCAGCCCGACTTCCATTCGCCTTCATGCAGGATGCGATAGGTGCCTGGCGAGGCATCGCGAGGAATGCGCCACTCCACGAGGACGTGCGAGCACCCCAGCGTGGGCAGACAGTTCTCCCGCTCCCACCGGTAACGCGTCTCCCAATCACTGTCATCCGCCACGTCCACCCAGGCGCCGATGGAGCCCTTGCGCTGCACGCGCAGGTACGAGTCCTCCAGGCGCAGGTCGTTCTTCGGATGCGCACCCCAGAACGTGACGCGCACCGTGTCGCCGCGCGCGTAGGCCGGGCGAGCGTCGGTGAGCACCTCACCGAACTCCACCCAGAGCAGCTTGTCGTCGAACACCACGCCGGGCTGGAGGCTGGCCTGGATGTAGCGCAGGTCCGGAGGCGTGGGGCCGGGTGACACGGGCTGCCCGTCGCGCAGCGCCACGGCGAGCCCGTCGAAGCCCTGCTGGAGCGCGGCGAGCGTCCAGGGCCCAAAGTGCGTGGACGCGCCTTCATAGGACTGGCGGGCATACTCCTCGCGCGTGGCCACATAGCCCGCGTAGTCGTTGGCGAGCCCCGCGATGACGACCTCGGTGACGCCGACGGGCCCCAGCCGCTCCAGCACCGTCTGACGCAGGCGGCGCCCGGCCATCGTCGTCACCTCGAAGGGCACGGCCACCAGCGCGAGCGAGCCCACGGTGACGAGCTGGAGGGGCAGCACGTTGGGCGTCCACGGGTGCGGCAGCATGCTGCCCATCTCCAGGACGATGGGCTTCTCACCCTGGCAGGGCGTGGTGGTGAGCGCGCAGGTGAACTGACTCCAGAGGTCATGGAGGGTGGAGCACGACGCGCCCTCCACCCCATAGCCGGGCCCGTCCTCCGCGCCCGCCAGCATCGACACACCGATGGCTGCGGGACACGTGCGGCGCGGCTGACCATCCGTGTATGCGGGCGCCACGTCCACCGCGTCCATCTTCACGAAGGTGCGTCGGGAGTCCACGCCCCCGGTGAGCGGCGTCGTGGCGAGCGTCCACAGGTGCGCGGCGAAGTCGTGCTGGCGCCGCGCGGACAGCTCCGTGTCCTCGAAGTCGTTGGCGCCGCCGCCATTCGTCCCGCCGAGCACGTTGGGCGTGACGTCCCCTTCGTTGGACTGGGCGAACGCGGCGACGAAGGTGTCACCCGCGTCGTGCGCCTTCTCGAAGAGATAGGAGGCAAGGCCCTTGTTGTCGCCGCTGATGAGGTGGTTGTCGTTGCCCATGGACGTGGCATGGACGGCGAACCAGTTGATGAGCCCCACGTCGCGTCCATCCGTCCGCGTCAGGCGCACCAGCGTCATCCGCGTGTCCACGTCGTGGGCATAGCGGGCACGCTCGGCGGAGGGATTGAACCGGTAGGCCTCCGGCGAGCGATTGCGACTGGCACCCAGCAACTCTCCCGTGGCCAGGCGCAGCGTGCCCGCTCCCAGCCGGGAGTGCGCGCGGGCAATGGAGGTGACGATGCCGGAGACGATGGCGTCGAAGCTCTGCGGCACGAAGCCGAAGGTGCTCAGGTTGTAGAAGGTGTGGTGCGAGAAGCCGCCCGGCCCCGAATGCGTGTGCGTGGCGCTGATGAGGACGTTCTCATCGGAGTAGACGTCGCCGAAGCGGGCGCGCAGCTTCTCCACCACCTGCGTCTTCACCGCCTGGAAGACCATGCCCAGGTCCGCGCTCACGAAGGCCACGCGCCGCCCGTTGCACGGCGAGACGACGACGAAGGCCCGCGAGCGCAGGCGCTGGTGGATGCCCGCTGTCTGCTGCGAGAGCTGTCCGTAACCCATCATCCCCACCTCGGCGGCGGGGCCGGTGATGTCCCCCATGCCCGCACCGATGAGGAAGCGCGTGTTGCCCGCACAGGTGTCGCCGGACGCACCGCGCAGCGGAGCGACAGCCCCCTGGGCCACCGTCCCCAGGACGAAGCTCAGCGCCAGGACGAGCCGGAACAGATGTGCGCGCATGCCTTCCTCCAAGGCGCATGGGACGCGCCGCTCCAGGATGGAGCCCCTCATAAAGACTCTGCTGGCCCCCCGCACCCGTCCCGTCATCGCTCGTCAGCCGGCCCACACTCCCACCAGGCCCCAGGCACGCACGAACCACACCAGGAGTGCGTCCTCCCTGGGACATCACAAGGCCCCACCAGACGCACTCAAAACCGCCAATGACTGACGCGGTGAGCTGTCCTCGCAGGCCGCGAACCCGGGGCAGGTCCTCCACCCAACCCACGGAGTTCGCTGTGATTTTTGAACCAGAACGGGCCTCCAGTGCCACCTTCGTCACGGTCTGGATTACCCGTGTTCACAGCAAATCAATTGCACCCAACATTTCAGTCAGGGATTCCCACTAGATGTCGATTTACACTTTACGCAGAGTGAACCCGGGTATATCCAGTTTCCTCGCAAAACAAAGCACTTCCATCAGCCTTCCGGAGCAAGCCATGAAGCGACTGTCGTATCTGGTTGTCCTTGCGTGCGCGGTGCTTTCCACGACGGCGTCGGCGCAGTTGTCCACGCGTTGCTTCACGGATGATCAACTCACCACCTACACGCTGTCGCAGGGGCGCAACAACTGGGCCTACAACTGCGGCTACATCACCGCGGCGAAGCGCGACTTCCTGAACTCCGAAGGCGAGTACCAGGTGTTCTCCGGCGGCTGTTTCTCCTTCACCGCGACGGGGCCCACCGCCACCTGCACCTTCTACATTCCCGCCGACACCGCCGCGCCCTGCATCCCCAACCTGGTCAAGCTCGGCACCTGCGTGACGGGCTGCTACACGGCGAAGGAGAAGGTCTCCTTCGGCGGTGAGTACTGGCCCATCTCGGACGCCTACGCCGCGGGCGTGCGCACGGTGACGGCGCTCACCCAGGACGCGTCGCTCGTCGCTCCGACGACAGGAGAGCAGACCATCCGCGCCTTCGTGGCCGGAGACACCGTGGAGGACGTGTTCGCGCTCGAGACGGTGGACGGCCGCCGCGTCGAAGTCACGTCCGAGCACCCCATGGTCACCGCCTCCGGTGAGATGGTGAAGGCCAAGACGCTGCAGAAGGGCGACCTGCTGCTCGGCACCACGGGCGAGAAGGTGGAGCTGCGCGACGTCACCGTGTTCCGGTACGAGGGGAAGACCTGGAACGTGCAGCCGGTCAGCCACGAGAAGATTGAGAACGTGCTCGACGTGGAGGGCCTGTTGACGGGCTCGGTGCGCTTCCAGAACGAGTGGGCGGACGACCACTACCGCCTGTCGCTGCGTGACGAGGCCATCGTCGACGGCCTCTGAGCAGCCTGCTTGAACCGACGCGAGAGCCCGCAGGGGGCATGGGCTCTCGCGTCCCACCGCGCTCGTCACTTCACGACAAGGACGCCATGCGAAGCATCCCAGGATGGTTTGCGAAGAAGGTGGCACGCGGTCTCGCGGTGATGGCGCTGACCTGGAGTCCCCTGGTGCTCACGGGGACCGGGTGCGGCCCGACGGAGGACGCCTCCGAGCAGGAGGCGCCGCTCGACACCCGGGCGCACTCCTTCACGCCGATGGCGCCCTCGGGCGACTTCACCGCCAATGTGACGCGCTACGAATACGAGTTCGCGACGCAGACGGGCGCGGCGAAGTCCACGCTGTTGATGGACGTCTACCCCCCGGGCGGCGACTGCTTCGTGGTGAAGGCCCCCCAGGGCCTCACCGAGGTCCAATGGAACGGGAGCCCCCCGCTGCGGTCCGAGTCCGTCGAGGACGGCATCCGCGTGTGTGGGCCGGGACTCTTCGCGGGCCAGGTGAAGCTGGAGGCGCGCTTCACCGTGCCCCTCCAGACGTACGACTTCACGCAGGTCGGCTTCTCCCGCCGCACGGACAAGGCGGGCAACACGTTCTCCTACCTGCTCAACTGGGTGGAGGGCTGCGACAGGTTCGGCCCCTGTGACGACCGCACGGACCAGCTCGCGCAGTATGTCTTCACCATCAAGCACGCGCAGAACGAGCGCGTGGTGTGCCCGGGCCAGCGCACCCGTCCGGACAACACCACGACGAAGTGCACGCTGACCGGCCTCACCAAGGCGCCCACGTACTCGTCCTTCGCCGTGGCCTCCAACCCCGCCTGGGTCCCCAGCACGTTCACGGAGGTGTCCAACAAGTTCAAGCTGGTGTTCTACGAGGTGCCCGGCGGGAAGCTGGCGGCCTCGCTCAACGCCAACGACGTGAAGGCGTACCTGCACTGGATTATCGGTGAGCTGGGGCCGCTGCCCTACGGCACGGAGCTGCGCGTCGCGGGCGCGCCCACGGAGTGGCTGGGCGTGGAGCACCCCGCCAACCTCATCCTCCGCGAGGACCTGCCGGACCTGCGGCGCGACTACGCGAACATGACGATGCACACGCTGATGCACGAGGTCGTGCACCAGTGGGCGGGCAATCGCACCACGCTGTCGCGGCCCTTCGACTTCGTGTGGAAGGAAGCCATCGCCGAATACCTCACGTACCTGTACGAGCTGCGCGCGCGCCCCTCGGGCGAGGCGGAGCAGACACGCGCGTACTGGGACCGGCTGGCGCGCACCGCGGCGTACTACCCGCAGCCGCAGGATGACCCGCCGCCCGTCTTCCTCTCGCTCGCGTCGGACGTCTACGGCACCGGGCCCATGATTCTCTTCCTCCAACTGGAGCCGCTGCTCGGCCAGGACGCCGTCCTCCGGGGCATCAAGGGCTTCCTGTCCCAGCCCGGGGACCGGAGCGTCGACGACCTGCGCGCCGCGCTGGAGCAGGCATCAGGCAAGAACCTGGGCCCGTACTTCGACGCCTGGGTCCACGGCGCGGGTGACCCGGACTGGCCCTACTTCGAGGTGAGCACCGAGGAGGACGACGGCGACGTCACCCTCACCGCCCTCCAACGCTCGGTCTCCGGAACGCACTACCCCGTCGCGGTGGACGTGCTGCTCGAAGGCGCCACGCAATCCAAGCTCGTCACGCTCGACTACGGCCTGGAGCCCGAGTCGGACACCCTCCACGTGACGGTGCCCTTCCCCGAGCCCGTGCTGCAGGTGACGGTGGACCCGGAGAACCGGGTGGTCAACCGCAGGTTCCTCGGAGTCTCCGACGAGCCGCCTCCGCCGCGCTGGCTGTTCTAACCCCTCTCATCGAATCGCGTCGTCATCGACAAGGAGCGCAGGCCCCATGAACGGACATCCCCCCGAGAGCGCCAAGCCAAAGCCTCCCAGACGCTGGCGGATGATGGGACCCGGGCTCGCGTTGCTCGTCCTCGGAGGCACGGGGCTCTACGGACTCGTCACCCTGAAGGGCGCCGACACGCCCTCCACCCCGCCGCCTCCCGCCGACACGGCGTCCCAGGCGCACAAGCCCACGAGTTCTCCACAGCCCACCGCGGCGCTCCCGCGACGCCCGGGCGCTCCCGCTCCCACGCCATCCGAGGCCGCGCCAGCCACCGACGAGGCCCGGGTGGCGAAGGAGCAGCGAGAGGCCGCGCGGGTGTCCGCGAGGGAGTACCGGGCCGGACGCTTCAACGCGTTCTTCCGCAAGGAGGTCTTCGTCGAGGAGCTCACGCGGGAAGGCGGCGCGCGCATCATCGGCTTGAGGAACGAGCTGGCGGACCCCACGGCGCTCCAGCAGCTGCCGGCCGGCGCCCAGTTCCTGGAGACCAAGCCCGAGCCGGTGCTGGAGCGCATGGCGATGATTGACCTGCTCTTCGAGCTGGCGCCGCAGGAGCCCACCGCCCGCGAGGCGATGACGTCGCTGGCGCTGTCGCCCATCGACAGCGCGCTGCCGGACTCGGTGAAGAAGGGGCTCGTCGGAGAGAAGTACGACCTGCTGTTCCGGCTCGCGCAGGTGGACCGGCAGCTGGCCGTCGACACGTACTCGAAGCTGGAGAACCCCCGGCTCAAGAACCTGCTGCGCGAGGCGCTCGTCGCCGGACTGGCGGAGTCGGGGGCCAGCCCCGACGAAGTCCAGCGGATGACAGCACACCTCTAATCCGCGGCCGTGATGGGCCCAGGAGCACCCTGTCCGCCGAGGGCGGAGGGGGCCTCGTGTGTCCCGAAGTGCCAGCGAGGAGGGCTCGCCCACCCATCCGGAGACAGGGTGGTCGCGCCCGCGCTGGAGCCGTGAAGCAACACCCACCAGAAGACAGGAGCGCGTCGTGACTCGGACTTGGAAACAGGGATTGATTGGAGCGTGCTGTGCCGTCGTGGGCGTCGCGTGCGGCGACGTCCCGGCGGACCCGGCCGAGGCGCGGGACAGCACCCGGCAAGCTCGGCAGACTCGGCAGGACGCCCTCGCCGCGCTGGGCCGCGTGGAAGTGGTCGACGTGGGGAAGGACGGCACCCCCAGCTTCATCCGGGGACGGTTGGGCACGGCGGACACCGCGCTCGCGGCGCTCAAGGCCGGTGACGCGCTCGCGCCCGCGCTGCGCGCCATCGCCCCGGTGTTCGGCCTGCGCGCGGAGGAGCTGACGGTGCGCTCCAGCCGCGTGGATGACCTGGGCTTCACGCATATCCGCTATGACCAGACGCGCCAGGGCATCCGCGTCGTGGGGGGCGAGCTGGTGCTGCACGTCAACACGGCGGGCCTGGTGTACGCGGCCAATGGCTCGGCCCGAGGCGCTGGTGAGCCCGCGACGCTCGCGCGGTTCCCCATCGACGACGTGAAGCGCGCGGCGCTGGAGGGGCTCGACACGCTCGTCGTCGAGGGCGAGCCCCGCTTCGTCTACTTCCTGGGCGCCGAGGGCTCGCTGGCCTCCGCCTGGGAGGTGACGCGCGCGGGCACTCGCGAGGACTCGCCCGCCAGGGACCGCGTCTACGTGGACGCGGCGTCGGGCCGGGTGCTCGACGTGCAGCCGCTCATCCACTCCGCCCAGAATCGTCGAATCCACTCGGCCAACAACCAGTGGACCACGCCCGGCACCCTGCGCCGCATCGAGCTCGGCGCGGCCACGGGCGACAATCATGTCGACGTGAACTACGACCACGTCGGCACGACGTACGCCTGCTACGAGACGATTTTCGGTCGCGACTCGTTCGATGACCGGGGCGCCACCATCACCAGCACCGTGCACTACGGCGCCTCGTACGTGAATGCGTACTGGGACGGCATTCAAATCGTGTTCGGCGATGGCGACGGAGTGAACTCCGGTCAGCTCGGCCTGGATTTGGACGTGGTGTCCCACGAAATCACCCACGCCGTGACGCAGTACGAGTCGGGGCTCGTGTACCGCAACGAGTCCGGCGCGCTCAACGAGAGCCTGTCGGACATCGCCGCCGCCATCTGCGAGAGCTGGGCTCGCGGCGGCGCCATCGACGCGGACGTCTGGAAGATTGGCGAGGACATCTGGACGCCGAACATCGGCGGGGATGCGCTCCGCTACATGGACAACCCCACGCGGGACGGCTCGTCCAAGGACTACTACCCCGAGCGCTACACGGGCACCGCGGACAACGGCGGTGTGCACTGGAACTCGGGCATCCAGAACCTGGTCTTCAAGCTGCTCGTGACGGGCGGCACTCACCCGCGCGGCAAGACGCCCATCAACGTGGCGGGCGTGGGCATGAACCGCGCGGCGCAGACCTTCTACTTCGCCGCGACGAACTACTACACATCCACCACGACGATGTCCCAGGCCAAGGCCTACACCGTCCAGGCCGCCCAGGACCGCTACGACGCCTCCGTCGTGAACGCGGTGCGTGACGCCTGGGGCGCCGCGGGCGTGCCGTAGGCGACTCCAAGCGCAGTCCATTCCCAATCACCTCAAGGAGAACCCATGAAGAATGTCTTCATCGCCGTCGCAGTCTTCTCTGTCTGTCTTTCGAGCACCGCCCTGGCGCAGCTGTCCACGCGCTGCTTCCAGGATGACCAGCTCACCACGATTGACCTCGCGCGGGGCCGCAACGCCTGGGCCCGCAGGTGCGGCCTCATCACCGCCACGCGCGAGGCGTACCTGAACACGGAGAACGAGTACCAGGTCTTCACCAACGGCTGCTTCGCGTACCCGGCCGTGCCCGCGGGCTCGTCCTGTACGTTCTTCGTCCCCGCCGTCGAGTCCGCGGAGTGCATCACCGGCCTGAACAAGCTGGGCACCTGCGTCGCCGGCTGCACCACGCCCAGCCAGAAGGTCGCCTTCGGTGGGCGGATGCTGCCGGTGCCGGAGGCGTACGCGTCCGGGCTCACCACCGTGACGGCCCTGAGCCCTGACTCGGAGGCGGGCTTCCTGCGTTATGGCGAGCAGACCATCCGCAGCTTCGTCGCGGGCGACACGCAGGAGGACATCTTCACCCTGGAGACCCAGGAGGGTCGCCGCCTGGAAGTGACGGCGGAGCACCCGATGGTCCTGGAGGACGGGACGATGGTGAAGGCCCGCACGCTGCAGGCCGGCGACACGCTGCTGGGCGCCGACGGCGTGAAGCTGCACCTGAGCCGCGTCACCGTCTTCAACTTCAAGGGCCAGGTCTGGAACGTCCGGCCGGAGAGCCAGGTGAAGCTCGAGAACGTGATGAACGCGGAGGGCTTCCTCACCGGCTCCGTGCGCTTCCAGAACGAGTGGGCCCAGGACGACTACCGCCTGTCCCTGCGTGACGACGTGGACGTCAGCGGCCTGTAGGCCCGCGCGTTGAGCCCTCGGGTTGGGACTCCGGCTGTGTGAATCGCCGGAGTCCCAGCCTCCCCTCAGCGGGGCGCGTCGGGGGTGAGCGGCTGAAGGGGGCACTGCTCGACGGGCAGGAGGCACGGGTAGGAGTAGCCGCAGTCCTGGCTGCACGAGTAGCGCGTCTCCGAGCCGGCGCAGTAGCCGTCACCGCAGTAGCCACAGTCCGCGGCGCAGCTGAACACGTCCTCCGTCCCATTGCAGGCGCCGTCTCCACACGCCGAGCCGCAATCCCCGGGACAGTTGGCGGTGGACTCGCCCGCGCCGCACGTCCCGTTGCCGCAGGGATTGGGGCAGCCGCAGTCGACGGTGCACGAGTACACCGACTCGCCATTGCACCAGCCGTCTCCGCAGTAGCAGTCGGAGGGACACGTCCCCTCGCTCTCGCCGAAGTCACACGTGCCGTTTCCGCACACGGAGGGCGCGCCGCAGTCCCAGGAGCAGCTCCACGAGTCCTCGAGCGGGCCGCAGTACCCGTCGCCGCAGGAGTTCTCGCACTCGTAATAGGGGCACTGGGGCTGCAGCGGATCCACCACCTCGCCCGGCCGGAGGTACTGCAACGGGCACTGGCAGATAGGGAGCGCCTGGGAGGACTCACCGAGCGCTTCGCGCGAGTCCTCGGGGTCCACGGGATTGCAGGCCACCCACGTCAGGCAGGCCACGACCACCGAGAGACGCTGGACGAAGCGGCCAGGGGCCGCCGCGCTCATGTAGGGCCCGCCGAGTGACGCGGGGCGTGCTGGAGCCACATGGGCCACGCGGGCTCTGAGTCGTCCAGGTACGCCAGCACGGAGCCCCTCGGGAGCGACACGGTGCTCGCCGCCACGCACGAGCCGAGCATGACGAGCCCCGCCACACAGGGCGCGCTGGCGGAGACGGGCACGAAGAACTGACAGCTGTTCGTGGAGCACGGGTACTGGAAACAGCCGTTGGCGAAGACCTGGTACTCGCTGTCCGCGTTGAGGATGGCCTCCTTCGCGGCGGAGATGTAGCCGCACTTGCGCGCCCACGCGTTGCGCCCCGGGACTTGCTGCGGCGTGAGGTTGTCATCCCCACCGCACCGGCCACTGAGCTGCGCCCAGGAGGGGCTCGCGAAGCCGACGAAGACCAGACCAACGACGAGCCAGAGCTGCTTCATGCCAACCTCCACGAGGGGTGCATCTCAAGGTGCCGCGAAAAACCGACGTCGCTGCCGAGCCGAGCGCGGCTAGGGCTCACCACGAGTCGTGGAGCCCAGGAGGACCTCCACGGAATCCGGCGTCGTCCACGCCAGGTCGGGGAAGCCATCCGCGTCCAGGTCCTCGGCGACCAGGGACGTGGGCGTCACACTGGACGCCACGCGCATCGGAGCCCCCAGCTGGCCGTCCGCCGCTCCGAGCAGCAAGTAGACGCCCCCGGACATGCCGGCGTGGGCGATGTCGCTGCGCCCGTCCTGGTTGAAGTCCGCGACCACCACCTCTCCTGGCTCGTTGGCGAGGATGGATTGGGTGGAGGTGAAGCCGCCCTTGCCGTCGCCCAGGTGCAGGGAGAGGTAGCCACTGTCCGACAGGCCGTGGGTGATGACGAGGTCCAGCCTGCCGTCGCCATTCACCTCCACGGGAGCGAGCCGGAAGGGCTCGTCATCCGCGGACCCGCTGAGCTTGAGCGGAGGGACGGCGGTCAGCTTCTCGTCCTTCCTGGCGAGCAGGATGTCCACGGTGAAGCTGTTGGTGTTGAGCACCAGGACGTCGGGCAGCGCGTCGTCGTTCACGTCCGCGACCACCAAATCCCGAGGCAGTCCGGTGACTGAATGCGGCACGGCCTCACCGAAGGAGCCGTCGCCCCGGCCCTTGAGGGAGGTGATGTTCCAGAAGCCCGCCGAGCCCGCGTTCTTCGTTATCGCGTCGAGGTGCCCGTCCCCATCCAGGTCCGCCACCCGCACCTGCTGCGAGTGATTGCCCAGCGAGTAGGGGATTCCCGCCAGGAACGCGCCATCCGCCGCACCCAGGCGCACCGTGAGGGCGTTGGAGAAGTGGCCGACGATGAGCAGGTCCTGGCGGCCGTCACCATTCACGTCGCTGACGGCCACGTCCATGGGCGTGGTCCCCGCGGCGAGGCACCGGGGCGCCGCGAAGCCTCCCCTCCCCACACCCTGGTGGATGCAGACCTGCTCCTCCTGCGAGGCCACGAGGACCAGGTCCTTCACGCCGTCGCCGTCCACGTCCGCGACGTGCAGCCCTCTCGCCTTGGAGCCCCCCGCCGACAGCGTCACGCGGGCCTCCGGGAAGCCGAGCCATTGGGCGTCCGAGAGGACTCGCGGGGAGATGGTGGAGGACGTACACGCCAGCCCCGCGCAGCAGCCCAGCAGGAGGTGGTGGAAGCGGAACATGGTGCGTCCTAGGGATGGAGGAGGGGAACCGCGAAGGGGTCCCCAAGGGCGCGGGAACATGAAGGGTCCGACGATGGACAGGCCGCGGTGAGCCCACCGGGACACCCACAGTCCACGGGGCAGGTGTTCACCGTCTCCGCGGTGCAGATTCCGTCACCGCACCAGCAGTCGCCCGGACAGGTGGCCTCCGTCTCCGCGCCCGCCTGACAGAAGCCGTCCCCGCACCCCAGATGGCAGGAGCCCATGCAGGAGTCGGACAGCGAGGAGACCTGGGCGACAGGGCACGTGCGGACGGCCTGGACGGCCTGACCTTGGGTGCCGAGCGCGCCAGGCGGTGGGAGGTCCTCCCGAGCGCCACAGGCCGCGAGCAACGCCAGCGAGAATCCCACCAGCCAGCGCCACGGCCCCGGACGCGAAGCACTTCGAACCTCGCACACTCCGGGTATGAGATGACGAAAGCGGAGTCGATTCAGCATGTCAGCCCCACGATAAGGGGTTTCGCTATATTCTCGGAACGCTGGCGTTCCCAGTCATTCAATGACAAGCGTGGTTTGGGACACACACCCCTGTCAAGGAAGCGTCCCCGGGAGACTCCATGCGCCGCAAGCGGCTGCACGTTGTCGGGTTGGCGGCGTTCCTGCTCCTGTTGGGGCTGGGCGCCGTGTGGTGGAAGCAAGCGGGGGAAGCATCTTCCGCCCCGGTGGGAAACGCGGCGGCGATGGTGCGGGCTTCCACGAGCCCAGCACCCGCCGAGGCCGTCCCGGACGCGCGCGACGAGGCCGGAAGACGCGCCTGGGTGCCGGGCACGCTCCACCGTCACGCGTTGAGCCTGGGGCTGACAGTGTCCTTTGGCCAACAGAAGAACCCGGCCGCGGCCACGGCGCAGGGCATGCGCTTCGCCCTCCAGGGTGAGTGGGACGTGGGCATCGTCTCCGCCGAGGGAGACACCGTCCTCGTCCGCCTCCACCTGAGACCGGCGAGCTTCGGGCTGGAAGTGGAGGGACAAGGGGCGCTGTCGCCCGAGACGCGGCAGGCGATGGTGGCGGCGCTGTCGCTGCCCTTCTTCGCGACGCTGGACAGGACGGGCGCGGTGTCGCTGACGCACTTCGAGCAGGGCGTGGACGAGCTGGCGCGCGGGCTGCTGCGCTCGGTGTTGGCGTCCTCCCAGTTCGTGGTGAACGGCGTCCCCGGGACGACGTGGCGAACCGAAGAGCAGGACACCTCCGGCCAGTACGTCGCGGAGTACCAGCGCCAGGGGACGACCCGCTTCGACAAGCGCAAGCGGGCCTATACCTCCGTGGCCACGCCACAGGGACTCCAGCCGCTGGGCACCGAACTGCGCATGAGCGTCGGCGGCGGCTCCACGTTCGAGCTGGGTGAGGGCGCGTGGCTCCAGAGCGTCCAGACGCGCGAGCAGCTCACGGTGGAGCCGGGCGAGGGCCTGCCCACGGTGACGAACGCGACGGAGCTGACGTTGCGCCTGCTGGAGCGTCGACAGGAGCCCTCGCTGCGCGACGCCTTCGCCGCGCGCGCGGGCTTCTTGAACACCGCCGCGCTGGCCACCTTCCAGGGGCAGGCGACGGACCCGCTCGCCCATCATCGACAGGTGCTCGGCTCGCGTCGCTTCGAGGACATCCTCGCGGACCTGCTCGCGCTGCCCACCGACGAGAAGGCCCGCGACGACGCGCGGACGCGGGCCCTGGAGCAACTGCGCGCCCTGCTGCTGCTCCACCCCGAGGAGGCCGCGCGAATCCCCGCCCTGCTGCGCTCGAAGGACCTGTCCCCATTGGCCGCGAGCGCCATGTTGGGCGCGCTCTCCGCGGCGAGCACGCCCGAGTCCCTGCGCGCCCTGGCGTCGGCCACCGTCGACACCGCGCTGACGACGGACGTGCGCATGGACGCGGTCTCCGCGCTGGGCATGGCGGACAACCCCATCCGCGAAGGCGTGGACACGCTGCGCCAGCTGTCGCGGAGCGAGGACCCGAGGCTGCGGGGCACGGCGACGCTGGCCCTGGGCAACTCCGCGCTCCAGATGAACGACACCGACGCGCGCGGCTCGGAGGCGCTGGTGCAGGAGTTGAAGAACGACTACCGCGCCGCGACGAACGCGGAGCAGCGGGCCTTGCTGCTGCGCTCGCTCGGCAACACGCGGGCTCCGGGCGCGCTCGAGTCCATCGCGGACGCGCTGCGCTCCGACTCCGTGAAGGTCCGCGAGGCGGCCATGGTGGCGCTGCGGGGGATTCCCGGCCCGGAGGCGGACCGCCTGCTGCTGGAGCGTCTGGTGAACGACCCTGTCTCGGAGGTGCGCCGGGGCGCGGTCTTCGCCTGCGGCTTCCGTCCCCTGGAGCCCCTGCTGCTGCCCGTGCTGGGACAGGCGCTGCGAGAGGACGTGTCCGACGGCGTGCGCTCCGATATCATCCAGCTTCTGGGCCAGCACCGGGGCAACACACCCGGCGCCCTGGCCCTGCTGCGCTGGGCGAGCCAGCACGAGCGCAATCCCGACATCCGTCGCATGGCCACCACGTACGTGGAAACCCCCACCACGCCTGTTCCCTCTCAGTCAGCGCCCTGAAGTTGACGCGACGGACCGTGGAAAGTCAGACATACCGACCCGGCTCGCACCGTGTTTTCACGAATCAATCACATCCAACGACTTCACCCGGAGTAAATAATCGGCCTTCCACCCATCCCCCGGAGGCCCACATGAACAGGGCACTGTCGCGCTTCGTCGCGATGATGCTGGCCGTGGTTCCAGGACTCGGCGCAGCGCAGAGCTACGTCGACCCGAACCCCTACGTCGTCCAGCCCTCGAAGTATCCCTTCGCCGTCTACGCCCCGGGCTACACGCTCAACAACAAGGTGGCGTGGGAGTCGCAGGTCGCGCCGTTCGTCCCGGGTGCCAGCTACACGACGACCCAGGAGTACGCCATCCTCCAGGACGAGACGAACCGGACGGGAGGCCAGCTCCAGTACGACGCGTCGGATTTCACGCACAACATCGACGTCCAGCAGGCGGTCATCCCGGAGGCGTTCCAGCACCAGGTCCCTCCGCCGACGGAAATCATGCCGTGGACCAACCCGTCGCAGACCTTCAACAAGTCCTACGTGCGCACGGAGAAGTTCGGCAACAGCCTCTTCGGCGCGGGCTACCACCTCAGCGCGCTGCTCACGGCCGAGACGGCGACCATCAACGCGGACAAGAAAGTCGTGGCGGTGGCGGACGGCAGGCTCTTCGCCGCCGTGTTCTCCTCGGAGCACGACGTGGTGCGCGGGCGCGCCCAGGTGGTGGGGCAGAACGGCGGCGACAACAGCGGCACGGCGGCGCTCTACGTGCTGGGCCAGGAGGTCTGGTCCACCAGCCTCTACGCCACGTACTCCCCGCCTCCCATCAACTGGAGCCGGACGTTCTTCTCCGCCTCCAATACGTTCATGGTGGGGCCGGTGCCCATCACCGTGAAGGCGTCGCTCTCCGGCGGCGTGAAGCTGGCGGTGCAGGGGCTCATCGGCCCCACGGTGGCGCGGCTGTCGGCGATACCGGGCGGCTGGTCCAACGTCGCCGCATCCGCGTCAGTGGATGTCATCATCGTCGCCTTCGGCGTGGAGGGCAGCCTGGCGCTCATCAACGCCACCCTGCCCGCCTCGGGCGAGGTGTTCTGGCCTGTCTGCACGCTCGACTGGAAGCTGAAGACGGACCTGGACCTGAACACGCTCTCGGGGACCCTGAAGGCCTTCGCCCGCGTCCGCATCCTCTTCTTCAAGAAGACCTGGTGGGTGACGATTGCCCAGTGGGCCGGCATCACCCACAAACGGACGCTGCTGGGAGTCGAGGGCTCACAGCCCCTGGGCATCTGTAGCTGACGCGCTGAAAGAAGACGCTCCACCTCGCGGGCCAGTCACGCGCGCGAGGTGGAGTCAGTCGCCGCCCGGGCTCACAGGCCGTGACGGGCGACAGTGTCCAGCGGGGACGAGGCGTGCAGGGCCACGCGGAAGGTGGTGCCCACGCCCACGGACGACTCCACGGAGATGTGGCCACCCAGCGCGGTGACGATGGTGTCGCAGATGGACAGGCCCAGGCCCGTGCCCAGGCCCGCGGACTTGGTGGTGAAGAACGGGTCGAAGATGCGGCGCAGGTGCTCCGGAGGGATGCCGCCCCCCGTGTCGCGCACCTCCACCAGGACGCGCTCGCCGTCTTCCGGCCGCGTGGTGATGCGAATCTCGTTCGTCTCCGACTGGCCTTCTTCAATCGCGTGCGCGGCGTTGATGACCAGGTTGAGGAACACCTGGAACAGCTTGCCCTCGTTGCCACGCACCGGAGGCACCACGCCGTAGCTCTTCACCAGCCGCGCCCGGGGACGCACCTCGCTGGCCGCCATCTGAGCCACCGAGTCGAGCACCCGGTGCACGTCCACCGGCTCCTCGCGGTTGTCCTCCACGCGGGAGAAGACGCGCAGTTGGCGGACAATCTGCCGCATCCGCTCGGCGCCCTCGCGTGCGTCGTCCAGCACCTGGCGGCACTCCACCAGGTCATCGGGCGTCAGCGGACGCGCCCGCGGGCCCACCGTGGCGTGCAGGAAGTCCAGGTTGGAGAGCACGTAGGCCAGCGGGTTGTTCAGCTCGTGCGCGATGCCGGCGGCGAGCAGGCCCATGGAGGCCATGCGGTCGGCGAGGATGAGCTGCGCCTGGGAGCGCTTTCGCTCCGTGAAGTCGCGCGCCATCGTCACCCACGCGGGGGCTCCGTCGAAGACGACGGCCAGCGTCACCAGGTCCGCCACCACCGTCTCGCCGTCGCGGCGCACCAGCGGCACCTCCACCGCGCGCGCCGCCCGCTTCCCCTCCAGCGCTTGGCCCAGGTAGAGCTGCGCCGCGCTCCGGTCCTCCTCGCGCACCAGCTCCAATACGTGCCGGCCCACCAGCTCCGACGCGTCCCGGTAACCCAGGTACTGCACCAGCGCCGGGTTCACCGACAGCAGCACGCCGTCCCCCACGTGCACCATGACGGGGTCCGGGAAGGCCTCGATGAGCAGGTGGACGCCAGCCTCGGTGCGCCGCAGCGTCGTCTCCGTGCGCACGCGCAGCGCCTTGTCCGTGCGCTGCTCCAGCGCGAGCGACAGCGTGCCCGCGGCGCCCGACAGGAGGTTGACCTCGATGGGCCCCCAGGGCCGCGCCTCGCGACAGTTGTCGAAGCCGATGACGCCGAAGAGCTGCCCGTGGACGTGCAGCGGCAGGAGCAGCACCGAGCGCACGCCCTGCGCCTCCAGCATCGGCCTCAGCACGGGCGTGAAGCTCCAGGGCAGGCCCTGCACCGGCTCGCCGCGAATCAGCGCGGAGGCCTGCTCGGGCAGCAGCGCCTCCAGGAGCGGCAGGCCGTGCATGTTCGGGTCCTCCAGGTTGGGAGGAATCCCCGGCTCGCACCACTCCGCGCGCTGCGAGGCGAGCGGCGCGCCTTCCGCGCTGCGGTGCATCTCGAAGACGTAGACACGGCTGGCGGCGGACACGCGGCCCAGCGGCTCCACCACGGAGGCGTACAGGTCCACGGGGAGCTGGTGCGGCATCATCCGCCGCTGCACCTCCACCATCGTCTCCAGGTAGCGCTCGCGCGTGGCGACGGCCTCCTCGGCCCGACGGCGGGAGTCGATGTCCAGCAGCGTGCCCACCACCTCGCCAGGCAGGCCCGGCACGCTCCGGGCGGCCAGCACCACCCACCGCGCGTCATCGCCCACGGACAGGCGCAGCTCCTGGCGCGCGTCCGGGAGCCGCTGCGTGGCCACGGCCTCCAGCAGGGTCCTCGCCGCCTCGCGGTCCGGGGGGTGTACGGCCTCCAGCAGCGGATGGCCCTGGAACACCGCCCCGAGCGTCCCGGTCAGCTTCTCCCAGCCGGGACCCAGGTAGGCGACGCGGCCGTGGGCGTCGAGTTGGAACACCACCTCGCTGAGCAGCCCCTCCAGCACCTGGAGACGCCGCGCCATCGCGGCCCCGCTGTCTGGGGATGACGAGGGTGCTCGGGAGGAATGGCCACCCGCGCTCGCCTCGGGAACCGGTACCGGGGCCTCGACACGCCCCACGTCCCGCCGCTCGTCTGCCACTTCGGCCTCCTGCGCCCTCGGCGGGGGTCCAGCGTCCAGGCAGCGCACATGGCTGCCAGAAGCCTGTCCAACACCCTGTGCCCCTCCCGGTGGCGACGTCTTCTCCAGCATAGAGCCGGCGAATGTCGGGAAGTCAATGAAGGCGGAGAAGGTTCACTCCTGGTCGCCCGGTTCCCACC
>NZ_JABUMQ010000330.1:0-12420 GCF_013336645.1 Myxococcus sp. CA039A
CCATTGGATATACCTGCTCCCTTTGCCTACCCGATCGGATGATTTCCATTGAGCAGATCCATTGGCCTAAGGGCTGGCACGTATGGTGCTTAACGAATGGTCAGTGAGCGACGGACCTCTTCGGAGGCTGGCGACACACGATTTGAACAGGTGACCGCTCTCGAGTGGTCCCGGCACCCAGGGTCGAAGCTTCCCCCCTCTTTGGCCCGTGGGTGTGTTCTTTTAGAGGCTACGTTGGAAGCAGCACTGCGCTTCGGGCCGCGGTTCCCCCCCTCCTCGGCCCGGAGCGTGACCTCTTCCAGAGCCTTCGTAGGGTTCCCACAGGGGTGTGGGGAAACAGGGCGGGGCGCATCGCGGGTTGGGGATGATTCCTCAACCCTCAGCCCGCGATGCGCATCTGCTTTGCCCCCAGCACCGTCGGCAGCGGCCCGTAGGCCATGGAGCGCTCGATGACGTTGCGCAGCTCGCGCACGTTGCCGGGCCAGGAGTGGGCCATCAGCGTCGCCAGGGCATCCGGTCCCAGCCTTGGCGGTGTCTGCCCCTCGGGCGTGAGCTGACGGACGAAGTGCCTGGCCAGCGCCACCACGTCCTCGCGGCGCTCGCGCAGCGGCGGCACTCGCACCGGCACCACTTGCAACCGGTAGTAGAGGTCCTCGCGGAAGCGGCCCTCGCGCACCAGCTGGCTCAAGTCACGGTGCGTGGCCGCCACCACGCGCACATCCACCTCGACCGGCCGCGTCTCGCCCAGGGGGAACACCTCCCCGTTCTCCAGCACGCGCAGGAGCTTGGGCTGCACGTCCAGCGGCAGCTCGCCAATCTCGTCCAGGAAGAGGGTGCCGCCGTGGGCCGCGCGCAGCACTCCCGGGTGGTCCGATGCCGCGCCGGTGAAGGAGCCGCGCCGGTAGCCGAACAGCTGTCCCTCGAAGAGCTCCTTGGGGACTGCGGCGCAGTTGAAGGCGACGTAGGGGCGCTGCGAGCGGGTGGACAGCACGTGCAGCGCTCGCGCGACGACTTCCTTTCCCGCGCCGGATTCGCCGGTGACGATGACGGTGGAGCGGCTGGCGGACAGGCGCGCCAGCTCCACGCGCATCCGCTTCATGGAGGGCGAGGCGGCGATGAAGCCCGGCAGCTCCGCGTCCCGGGCCGTCTCCTCCGCCGGAGACTCGTTGGGGCCTGGCGCCTCCACGTCGACTGCCGCGAAGCCGCGCAGGGTCGCCACCTCCAGCGCGAAGCCGCCCAGCCGTGACAGCGCGGTGAGCAGCGCGCGGCCATCCGCGGGCAGGGGCCCGGCGACGCCCAGCCTCAGCCTGCGTCCGCAGCCGTCACCGAACTCCACTTCGTCCGTGCTCGGCACGGTGCCCAGCCCCGCCAGCAGGGTGATGCGGCCCTGGGAGTCCACTTCCTCCAGGCGCGGCGCGCAGCCGGGGAACAGGCCCTCCAGCACGCCCAGCAGCTCACGCTGGATGAGGGGCGCACCCATGCCGCGCACGGACAGCCGCTCGAAGGGCACCACCAGCGCCTCCGCGCCCAGTCGCGTCGCGGGAGTGCTGTCGGTGCCCGGAGCGCTCGCGCTGGGGGGACGCACCGAGGGGGGAATGAAGTTGGGCGGCGGCGTCATGCCGCCCAGGCGGCGCAGCTCCGCCTCGCTGGCGGCGAGCAGTTCGTCGGCGGCGGGGTCTCCCTCGTGCTTCGCCAGCCACGCCAGGAGGTTGCGCGTGTAGGCCGCCATGCACACGTCGCCGGAGAGGCGGAACGTGCCCAGCGATGCCTCCAGCAGCTCGCGGGCCTCGCGGGTGCGACCCTCCAGCACCAGCAACAAGGCCTCGAAACGGTGCAGCAGCGCCGAGTGCCACGCGGACGGCATCCGCTCCAGGAAGGCGCGCGTGCGGCGCAGCACCACGCGGCCCTCCTCGCGGTGGCCCGCGTAGACGCGCGCGGCCGTCTCGTACAGCAGGCACTCGCGACGCAGGTAGGGCCAGCCACCCAGCTCCATGCTTCGCGCACCGGCGGCGGCGAAGCCCGCGGCGGCGTGCTCGGCGGGGCCGCTGGAGAGGTCCGCCATGGCCTCCACGAAGAGGGCATAGGCTCCGGTGAGGGAGCGCTGGATGGAGCCGTCATACGCGGACAGCTTCGCCGCCAGCCGGCGCAGCTCCGCGGGCTTGCTCGTCGTCAGCCACAGCCGCGCGCGTGTCACCGCGAGGTGCAGCGGCGTCCAGCTCAGCTCGGCCACCACCGCGTCGGCCTCGTCCAACACCGCTTCGGCTTCCGTGAAGCGGGCCAGGCGCAGGAGCGCCTCGGCCTCCGCGCGCGCGGCGAAGATGAAGGAGAAGCCCCGCGCCATGCGTCCGCCGTACGCGGCCTCGCGCGTGCGGCGCACCAGCAGGAGCGCCTCTTCCGGCTCGCACGCCTCATCCAGGCGGCGCTGCGCGAGGAAGGCGAGGTTGCGCGCCTCCAGGAAGGCATAGCCCAGCCGCGCCGCGCCCTGTGCCACCTCGCGGAAGCGCCGCGTGGCCTGCGTGGCCTCGCCCCGGATGGCCTCCTCGTGCGCGCAGATGTCCTCGGCCAGCAGGCGCAGCGCCGGGTCCGTCACGCCCGCGAGCGCTTCCGCCACGCGGCCGGAGTAGCGCGCCACCCGCTCGGCTTCACCCAGGTAGAAGGCGCCCGCCATCTGCGCCATGCGCAACAGGCAGCGCGCGTCCGCGTCCGGATGCTCCGCCATCAACGCCTCGGCGCGAGCGACGTGCGCATCGGACCTGGTGGCGTCGAACAGCTTGCCGTCCGGTGACGCGTAGAGGTTGGCCGCGAGCGCGTGGACCTGCAGCTCCACCCACTCCGGCAACAGGCCCGTCTCGGCCTCGCCCAGGTGCGGCAGCAGCGTGGCGAAGGCGCCCCGGCTGTCCTCGCGTCCCCAGCGTTGAAGGTGGGCGAGTCCCACCGCCGCCAGGGCCCGTGCGCCCGGCGTCTTCAACACGCCCGAGGCTCCCAGCTCCAGCAGCTCCTCCTCCGCCGCGCGCCACTCCGCCCGCTTCAGGCGCTCCAGACAGGGCTGGAGCCGGACGCTCTCCTCGGGACGCAGGGGCTGACGGGACAGGGAGGGGAGCCGGGACACACCAGACAGGCCACCGGCGTCCAGCAGCTGGCGCAGCGACTGGGCCACCCGACCTCGGGGCTTGCGCGCCTGGGGCGCCGACTCCGGCAGCTCCCAGCGGTACACGGTGAGCGGGGTGACACCGAGCATGCGGGCGAAGGCAGCACGACTGTGCCCTCCACGCAGGGCGCGGATGGCGTCAGGGCCCAACTCCCCGCGCTCCCCCTTTTCCTCCATGCTCTCCACGACACCGAACCCCTTGTGCCCCCCGCGGACGCAATCTCATGGGCCTTTTCCAGGGAGAATGCAAACGATTGAGCATTTCCCCGGATTAGCCCCGAAGTCTCACCCTCCCTCGTCGCGAGGTGAAGTCGTTATCGTACCGTGTGCCCCGCATTCCTGAGTCACCTCCGCCTCCCTCCCCGCAGCTTCAGGACGAGCGCCTGCGCAGGTTGGAGGGTGCCCTGTCGGAAGGGCGTGCTCGCGAGGATGCGGCCGTGGAGGCGTGGGTCCGGAAGACGGGTCGCCTGCCTCCTCGCAAGGTGCGACGGCAGTGGGAGAAGCAGTGGCGGAAGGAGGCCCGGCGGGCCGCGAGCAACGCGGTGCGGACCCGGCGTTCCTCCCAGCGCTCCAGGGACCCGGGGAAGGCCGCGGCCTTCATCGCGGTGGCGACCACGTGCCTGTTCCTGGCGATGGGGCAGCCCCGGCGGTTGTGGTGGCTCGTCTTCGTGGCGCTGGGCTTCTTCCTCGTCGCGGCGAAGTACCTGAAGCGCCCTTCGGAAGAACCGGGGCCCCGGTTGCCGGAGCAGGCACCGGAGAAGCAGGCCGAGGTCTCAGGAGCCTCCGAGGACCCGAGGACGGCCCGGGTGGACGCGTTGTGCTCGCGATTGCTCGCGGAGTTGGGCCAGGGGCCCGCGGTGCTGCGCGAGGTGGTGCATGCGCCGGAGCGCACGGTGGAGGCGCTGCGCCAGGGGTGTCACGCGCTGGCGCGCCGGGAGCGGGAGCTGCGAGCGCTTGCGACGCCAGAGGAGGCGCGTCGGCTGGAGGAGGAGCGTCAGGCCCTGGCGGCGCGGGTGGAGGCGGAGAAGGACGCGGTGGTGCGCGAGCGGCTGCGAGGCGCGCTGACGGCGCTCGACGCCCAGCGGGAACAGCGCGCGGAGCTGGCCACGGCGGCGGACCGCCTGGAGGCCGAGCACACGCGGCTCTACTACACGCTGGAGGGGCTGTACGCGCAGGTGCTGCGGGTGCGCTCGGCGGACGCGGCCGGCGAGGACATCGCCGGGTTGGGCCTGCGCCAGAGCGTGGAGCAACTGGGCTCTGAAGTGGAGGCCGTGACGCAGGCGCTGGAGGAGGTCCACCGCCCGCCCGATGACCGGGTGCGCACGCGCTGAGGGTTACTCGCTGAGGGCGCGGCCCTTGGGCGACGACTCGCCTCCGGACGTGCTGGCCACGCGCACCGTCTTGGCGTTGAGGAACTCGTGGATGCCCAGGTCGGCCAGCTCGCGCCCGTGGCCGGAGTTCTTCACGCCGCCGAAGGGCAGCCGCGCGTCCGAGACGACCATCTCGTTGACGAACACCATGCCCGCCTCGACGCCGTCGATGAACTGGCGCTGCTCCGCCGCGTCCTTCGTCCACACGCTGGCGCCCAGGCCGAAGGGCGTCGCGTTGGCCAGCTCGATGGCGTGTTTCACGTCGCGCGCGCGCAGCAGCGTGGCCACCGGGCCGAACAGCTCGTCATGGAAGGCGGGCGCGTTGGCAGGCGGGTCCGCGAGCACGGTGGGCGGGTAGAAGTTCCCCGGACGCTCCAGCGGCTTGCCGCCGAGCAGCAGGCGCGCCCCGGCCTTCACGCTCTCCTCCACCTGCGCGTGCAGGCCCTTGAGGATGCCCTCCGTCGCCAGGGGGCCCACGTCCGTCTTCGGGTCCGTGGGGTCGCCCACGGTGACGCGCTTCATGCGCTCCACGAAGCGGCGCTCGAACTCGGCGGCGATGGGCTCGGCGACGATGAAGCGCTTGGCGGCGATGCAGGACTGGCCGTTGTTGATGAGGCGCGCGGACACCGCGGTCTCCACGGCCCTGGCCAGGTCCGCGCTGGGCATGACGATGAACGGGTCGCTGCCGCCCAGCTCCAGCACCACCTTCTTGAGCGACCTGCCCGCGGACGCCCCCACCGAGCGGCCCGCGGCCTCGCTGCCGGTGAGCGTCACGGCCCGCACGCGCGGGTCCTCGATGACGCGACTCACGTCCGCCGTCTCGATGAGCAGCGTCTGGAAGGAGCCGGCCGGGAAGCCCGCTTGCAGGAAGACCTCCTCCAGCGCGAGCGCGCACTGGGGGACGTTGTGCGCGTGCTTGAGCAGGCCCACGTTGCCCGCCATCAGCGCGGGGGCGGCGAAGCGCACCACCTGCCAGAAGGGGAAGTTCCACGGCATGATGGCCAGCACCGGGCCCAGTGGCTGGTAGCGGACGAAGGCGGTGTCGCCGCCCACTTCGATGGGCCGGTCCTTGAGCAGCCCCTCCGCCTTGGCCACGTAGTAGCGGCAGGCGGTGGCGCACTTGCGAGCCTCGGCCTTCGCGGCCTCCAGCGGCTTGCCCATCTCCTCCGTCATGATGCGGCCGAAGCGCTCCGCCTCCGCGTCCAGCAACTCCGCGGCGCGGCGCATCCATCGGGCGCGCTCGGCGAAGGACGTCTGGCGATAGTCGCGGAACGTGTCCGCGGACAGCTGGAGCTTCAACTCCAGCTCGGCCGGGGTGAGGGCGTTGAACGTGCGCAGCGTCTTGCCCGTCGTCGGGTCGATGGTGGCGATGGCCATGGGAAGCTCCTTCCGGGGGCCCTGTGATAGCAGCCGGATGCGTCCGGACAATGCCTCGCTGGAGGGAGCGTCAGGCCCCGCACGCGCCCGCCTCCCTCATTCCTGATATGCGACAGAGTCGCTCCGCTCCGCCATGCCCCAGCTCCTGGTCCTCCCCGACGGCCGCCGTCTCCCGCTGGACAAGCCCGTCGTCTCCGTGGGCTCTGATGCCACCTGCGACGCCGTGCTCAGCGCGCCCGGTGTGAAGCCGAGCCACGCGCTGTTGTTCCGCGATGCGCGAGGCTGGAGCGTGTCCCCGGCGGGCAAGGGCTGCGACATCAAGGTCCGAGGCAAGCGCGTGGACCTGGCGCCGCTGGAACCCGGGGACCGCTTCCGCGTGGGCACGGTGGAGCTGGAGCTTGTCGACGCGGTGGAGCCCGTCGCACGCGACGCGGCGGAGGTGGTGCCTCGGCGGGATGGTCGGCTGGTGGCGGTGCTGGCGGAGCTGTCCTCACGGCTGCTCGTGCAGCGCCCTCCGCTGGAGCTGCTGGAGGTGGCGATGCGGGGGCTCACCGACGTGGTGGGCGCGGACGTGGGCTTCCTCGTCACCGCGGACTCTCGCGAGGGGCCCCGGCGCGTGCTGTGCGCCACGGGCACCAGCCCCGATGCGGCGGTGGTGGACAGCCTGGTGGACCGGGTGTTGACGTCCGGCGCGCCGGTGCGGGTGGCGGACGTGGAAGCGGACGCGGCGCTGGCGAGGGCGCCGAGCCTGGAGGCCCTGCGGCTGGGCTCCGCGCTGGTGGTGCCGCTGCGCGTGGAGTCGGTGCCGCTGTCGGTGGTGTACCTGGGGCGCCGACTCGGTGCGCCGGCCTTCTCGTCGGTGGAGCTGGAGGAGGCCATGGCGCTCTGCGCGCTGACGGCGCTGCTGCTGTCGACCCGGCGCGAACTGACGGAGCTGCGCGCGCAGGTGGACGGCCTCACCCGTCGCATCGAAGCCGCGACCTTCGAAGGACTCATCGGCGAGTCCCCGGCGATGCGCGCGCTCTACCGTCAGGTGGAGCGACTGGGTCCCACCCCACTCAACGTCCTCATCGAAGGCGAGACGGGGACAGGCAAGGAGCTGGTGGCGCGGGCGCTCCATCGGCGCAGCGGGCGGCGTGGACGGCTGGTGGCCATCAACTGCGCGGCGCTGCCGGAGAGCCTCATCGAGCGCGAGCTGTTCGGCCACGCGCGTGGCGCCTTCACCGGCGCGGGCTCGGAGCGGGCGGGACTGGTGGAGGCGGCCGACGGAGGCACCCTCTTCCTGGATGAGATTGGGGACATGCCGCTGTCGCTCCAGACGCGTCTCTTGCGCGTGGTGCAGGAGCGCGAGGTGACGAGGTTGGGTGAGCACCAGCCGCGCAAGGTGGACGTGCGCGTGGTGTCGGCGACGCACGTGGCGCTGGAGGAGGCGGTGCGACGCGGCGGTTTCCGCGCGGACCTGCGCTTCCGGCTGGAGGAGGTGCGAGTGGATGTGCCGCCGCTGCGGGAGCGCGGTGACGACGTGTTGCTCATCGCCCACCACGTGCTGACGCAGGAGTCGCGCAAGGCGCGAGGCTTCACGCAGAAGGCCACGGAGGCGCTGCGTGGCCATCCCTTTCCCGGCAATGTGCGGGAGCTGGCGTCCCGGGTGCGTCGCGCGGCGGTGCTGGCGACGGACGAGCTGCTGAGGCCCGAGGACCTGGAGCTGGGCGGTGACGCCACGCCGATGGTTCCCCTGGAGGACGCGCGGGAGGCGTTCGTCCAGCGCTACGTGCGCGAGGCGATTGCCCGCTGTGGCGGCAGCAAGAAGGACGCGGCGGCGGCGCTGGGCATCGGTCTGCGCTCGCTGTTCCGCTACCTGGGCGAAGGGGACTGACAGGCCGCCTCCTCGGGAGGCCCTGTCCGCGTGCCAGTCCTGGCACGTTTCCCCCGGCGCCGGGTCCTCCGAGGGCCAGGGCCGTCATGCAACCCCGTGGAATCGGGGCGATTCGGTGTCTCGCGAGGCCGCGGCACGCCCGTTGCGATGGGGGTCGTCATCGCACGCTGGCGGAGGGCCGCCACGGTGCAACCGAACCTCGGGGAGACGAACATGAAGCATTTCGCGATGGGGCTGTTCCTGGCAATGGCGGTCGTGGGCTGTGGCAGCACGAAGGACGATGACGGCGGGGGGCCCGACGAGAACCCCAGCGAGCAGAGTGGCGCGCTGTGCAGCGCGAGCAAGTCCTGTCCCTCCGGGCAGTTCTGCTTCAACGGCCTGTGTGCGCTTGGCTGTCAGTCGAACGCCAACTGCGCGGCGGACCAGTACTGCGACGCCGAGGACACGGGCACCCTGGCCTCCTACTGCAAGAGCAAGAACGTGCCGACGTGCACCTCCAACAGCCAGTGCCTGAGCAACCAGGTCTGCATCGAGGGCCTGTGCAGTCTGGCGCCCCC
The DNA here is from genome assembly GCF_013336645.1 of Myxococcus sp. CA039A. Lineage (NCBI taxonomy): Bacteria > Pseudomonadati > Myxococcota > Myxococcia > Myxococcales > Myxococcaceae > Myxococcus > Myxococcus sp. CA039A. The sequence goes on from NZ_JABUMQ010000330.1 coordinate 8,329, forward strand.
GGCCAACCCGCCTTCGTGCAACCCGGAGACGAGCGACTTCAAGGATGGCTGCGACAACTACTCCGTCTGTCTGGACCCGGATGACGACGGCTCGCGGCAGCCGTACTGCGCCAGCTTCGCGCCGTGCGCCGAGGACGGTGCGTGCCCCACGGGTCTGGGCGGCGCGGTGTGCAACGACGGCTACCTGGCCAACAAGGGCCGCTTCTGCATGCAGGGGATTTGCCGTGACAACTCGAACTGCCCCTCGTCGTGGAGCTGCGTGAAGCCCTTCACGGGCGCGGTCCTCGGTTTCTGCAGCCCGGGTGCCTTCGGCTTCCCGTGCTCTGAGAACGCGCACTGCAAGAGCGGCCAGTGCTTCTCCGCGCCGGGCGTCCTCGGCACCTGCATGTAGCGAGCGGAAGCGGCCCTGTGTTCCCGCGTCGGGAGCACGGGGCCCTTCGGTGTGGGGGGCTGCGCTTCGAGCCTCCCTCCGCGTAGAGTCGACCGGGCCTTGGTGATGCGCCGCCTCCTCCTGCTCTTATTGCTGCCCGCGCTCGTGTTGCTCGTCGCGCCGGGCTGTCCGCTCGACATCCGCATCCGCTGCGACGAGTCCCAGGGTTGTTCCCAGGGACAGGTCTGTGTGCGGGGTGGCTGTGAGCCCGTGGACTCGGAGCGGGTGGGGGAGGCCTGTGGCGCGGATTCGGAGTGTGGCGCGGGCCTGTCCTGTGGCCTGGGCTTTCCGGGCGGGTATTGCCTGCGGGAGTGCTCCGAGGCGCGGGACTGTCCGCGAGGCACCGTGTGCGCGACGGAGCTGGGGCAGTGCCTGCGGGCCTGTGGCGAGGACTGTGCTCGTCCGGGGTACGGCTGTGGCGCGGTGCCCCAGGCTGCCGAGCCGCTGACTGCATGTGTGCCGGTGACGATGTCCGGGGACGGAGGCTGCACGGGCACGGGGTGCGAGGTGCCGGATGCGGGCTGTACGGGCACGGGGTGTGGGACGCCGGACGCGGGGTGTTCGAGCACGGTGGCGGTGGGCGGCGCGTGCTCGCGGGCGTGTGAGTGCGCGGATTCGGCCGCGGCCTGCGAGGACTCGAAGTGCACCCTGACGTGTGCGTCGGACTTCACGTGTCGGGCTGGGCGACGGTGCTCGAACGCCGAGTGTGTCGTGGGGCCTCGACTGGGGGAGGCGTGCGTGGACTCGTTCGAATGTCCCACCTTCGCGGGGTGTCCGAGGGAGCGGCTGCGGTGCGAGGAGAAGTGCAACCCGAATGCGGGGGGCGGCCTCTGCGAGCCGGGCTACCAGTGCGCTCCGGATGGGCTTTGCGTGCAGGCATGCTCGGGCACGCCGGCGTCGGTGGGGGAGGTCTGCGAGAACTCGATGGACTGCTCGCCGTGTAGCGTGTGCCTGTCGTCGGGGGCGGCCTTGCGGTGTCGGCAGCCCTGCCGGCTGGACCGGGATTGTCCTGGGGGCGCGGTGGGAGCCTGCGAGCAGGCGGGGGACACGAAGGCCTGTCGGTTGTCGCTGTAATCCCCGAGTTGCTCGCGGGGGCCCGCTCCCCGAGAATGCCCGGGTGATGACGGGTGAGGTGCTTGCGGGCCGCTACCGACTCGATCGGGAGTTGGGGCGTGGGGGAATGGCCACGGTCTTCCTGGCCACGGACCTGCGGCTGTCGCGCCCGGTGGCATTGAAGCGGATGCACCCGGGAGGCGGCACGGGTCGCGCGGAGCGCTTCCGCAGGGAGGCGGAGCTTGCGGCTTCCCTCCATCATCCCAACGTCCTGGAGGTCCACGACTACGGCGAGGATGGCGCCCATGGTCCGTTCCTCGTCTGCGAGTGGGTGCGGGGCGAGGACCTGCGCGCGCTGGCGGGGAGGCTTTCGCCGGTGCCGCCCGAGGCGGTGATGGTGCTGGGTTGGGAGCTTGCCCGGGCGCTGGCGGCGGCGCATGCGCGCGGCATCGTCCACCGCGACGTGAAGCCGGACAACGTGCTGGTGGCGGAGGGAGGGCCGCTGAAGCTGGCGGACTTCGGCCTCGCCGCGCTGGAGGACCAGGAGCGACTCACGAGTACCGGCGCGGTGACGGGCTCGCTGCCGTACATGGCGCCCGAGCGCATCGACACGGGCGCGTACTCGCCCGCCTCGGATGTGTATGCGGTGGGCGTCATCTTGTTCGAGCTGTGCTCGGGCACGACGCCGCATGCGGGCAAGGGCGCGGCGCATCTGGCCGCGTCGGTGATGACGAAGGAGGCGCCGTCGCTGACAGAGGTGGTGCCGGGAACGCCCGAGCCGCTGGCATCGCTGGTGGCGCGGTGTCTGGCGAAGGACGCGCGGGACAGGCCGCGTGACGGGGCCGTGCTCGCGTCGGAGTTGGAGGAGTTGCTCCAGCGCGGGGTGGGACCGCCCGCGGATGTGGCTCGGGAGTTTTTCGGGAACCCGGTGGCAGGTGTCACGAAGTGGCGCAGGGCGCGCTTCGAGCGGTTGCTGGGGGAAGGGCGCGGACTGCTGGCGCGCGGAGAGGGCGCGCGGGCCGCGAAGGTGCTCAACGCCGCGCTGGTGCTGGAGCCGACTTCCGCCGAGGTGGTGGCGCTGTTGCGCGAGCGGCCGAGGCGCTCCGGGTGGCGGACCGGCGCCGCGAGCGTGGGGCTCGTGCTCTGCGCGGCGGTGGGGTGGGGTGGATGGACGCTCGCTCGACGGAGCGGGGTTGAGTCCTCCGGCGTGGAGGTGGCGAGCGTTACCGAGCCTTCGAGCGAAACCCTCACGGCCGAACGAGAGAAGTCCGCCCAACGGGCCGGTGATGACCCCGCGGTGGGGACGCCCGAGGGCGTCGGGAGAGAGACGCCCTCGCGTGGCGTGGAGTCTCCGTCAGGGCAGGTGTCCCCGGAGCAGGGGCCCGTTGATGGCTCCTCCGCTTCCGCCGCCGCGCCGCCTGGTGCTCCCTCGAGTGATGAGGTGCCTGCGCCGAACTCAGACCGCCAGATACGGGATGCCTGGCGAGCACGGGGACGTTCGGCGGAAGTGGCTTCGGCGAAGTCCGTGCCGACGAGACGTTCGACGACGGGGGAGGCCGCTGATGCCTCCCAGTTCCCTGTGCCGACGAAAAGCCCGGACATGGGAACCACCGGCTCTGATGCCTCTCCGTCCCCGGGGCCGACGACGAGCGTGGAAGTGGGAGCCCCCGTCCCCGCGCGTCCCGCCGTGCTGAAGGTGACGGCGCGCCCGTGGGCGGAGGTGTTCGTGAATGGCGAGAGTCGAGGCTACACGCCTCGCGTGCGTGAACTCTCGCTGCCAGCGGGGACCTACCAGTTGCGCTTCGTCAACTCCCTGTGTGACGAGGTCAGCCTGGAGGTGACGCTCGCTTCCGGGGAGACGGTGACGCGCGATGTGGTGTTGTCATTGCGCAAGGCGGAGGTGTTCATCCTCGCTCCCGAGGGTGCGCGACTCTTCGTGGACGGCCGGGAGGTGGGCGTCGCGCCCCTCTCGGGTCCGGTGGCGGTCGAGCATGGGCGACACACGGTGACGGCGCGCCGCGCGGGTGCGCCTCCCTTGCAGCGAGAGGTGGACGTGGTCGCGGGTCGTCGTCTCGAAGTGGCGCTGGACGTGACGCCGTGATGAGCGCGGCCCTGGTGATGATGGTGCTCGCGGCGTCTCCGCTCGACGGCGCGCGCGGTGCCTACCAGTCCGGCGAGCTGCCTCGGGCCCGCGCCGAGCTGGAGTCCCTGCTCTATCCGCTGCGGCTCGATGGGGACGTGCTGGAGGCGGAGGCGCACCTGCTGCTCGCGGCCACCTTCCACGCGCAAGAAGAGCTCGCCCGCGCGGAGGACGAGGTGGTGCGAGGGCTGGCCGTGCACGGTGACGCGGTGTTGGATCCGCTGCTGTATCCGCCGGACTTCCTTGCGTTCGTGGAGCATGCGCGCGCCCAGAATCAGACGCGCATCGCGGAGCTGAGCGCGGAGCGGCGTCCTCGGCTGCTCCCGCCTCCGACGCCCATCGTCGACCCCGTGCAACGGGTCGAGGTGCCCGCCTCGCCGACGCTGACTCGAGCCTGGTATCTGGCGCCCTTTGGCGTGGGGCACTTCAAGCACGGGCGCTCGGGGATGGGGGCGGCGCTGGCGGTGAC